>NZ_CALGEO010000081.1:0-10112 GCF_937881865.1 Candidatus Proelusimicrobium excrementi | reverse complement strand
CATTGCCTCAAAAATCCAGTCACCGAACTGACACTTCCCACGAGTTTGGCTGACATATGAAAAGCAGGATGCCTCATAAATCAGGCACTAACATATATACATGTCACTCAAAATGAGTAAACAAGCAACATTAGAGTTACTGAATTCAAACGCAGCCAAGTATCGAAAGGCATACTATGAACCTCTCTCTCCCCATCCGGCGAATTTTTCTGCCTCAAAATGCCGACTCGCTACGCTCGCTGTCATTTTGAGGCATCCACTTTTCGGTGACTGTTTTTTTGAGGCAATACGGCACGTCACACAATGAAAGAACACCTTTTCTGATTGTAAATGACTCCTGTGGGTGGGCGGCTTACAGGAATCGTTTGATGCGGCGGCATACTTCCTCGACATTGTCCCGGCTGTTGAATGCAGAAATGCGGAAGAAGCCTTCGCCATGAGCACCGAACCCTGCACCCGGGGTGATGACCACCAGTGCTTCGCGGAGCATTTTATCGAAGAAATCCCAGCTTTTCATGCCCTCCGGGGTTTGTACCCAGATGTATGGAGCATGGATGCCGCCCCAGATGTTCAGGCCGACGGACATACAGGCGGCTCGCAGCAGCCCGGCATTGCTGAGATAGAAGTCAATGAGTGATTTTGTTTGTTCCAAACCTTCGTCGGTAAAGAGTGCCGCAGCACCGCGTTGAACGATATAGCTTGCACCGTTGAATTTGGTGCCGGTACGGCGCTTCCAGAGCTCGGAGACGGAAATTTTGTTCCCCGCCGCATCTCTGCCCCTAAGCTCCTTTGGTATCACAACATACCCGCAGCGCACGCCGGTGAACCCTCCCTGCTTTGAGAACGAGCGGAACTCGATGGCGCACTGCCGGGCTCCGGGGATAGCGTAGATGGAGGAGGGAATGCTTGTATCGCTGATAAATGCCTCGTAGGCGCCGTCATATAACAGAATGCTATCGTTTGCCAGCGCGTAGTTTACCCATTCTTGCAGTTGTTCGTATGTGGCAACAGCTCCCGTGGGATTGTTGGGAGAACAAAGATAAATCAAATCGGCTTTGAAATCCGGGATTTTGGGGGCGAAACCGTTTTCGGCCAGGCAAGGAAGCTTCTTTACCGCACGTCCGGCCATTATATTGGTATCCAAATAAACCGGGTAAACGGGATCGGCCACCGCCGCAACGGCGTCAGCGGAAAAAACTTCCTGAATATTGCCGACGTCGCATTTGGCGCCGTCGCTTACAAAAACTTCTTCGGGCTGTAAATCTATGCCGTAAGCTTTATAATCGTTTTCTATAATCGCGTCAATAAGGAAAGAATACCCCTGCTCCGGGCCGTAACCGCGGAAAGTGCTTTCATGGCCCATTTCTTCGGAAGCTTTATGCAAAGCGTTCACGCAGGCTTTCGGCAAAGCGCGGGTAACGTCGCCGATACCAAGGCTTATGACGTCGGCCGAAGGATTGGCCGCTTTATATTCCCGTACTTTCTTGGCTATCGTAGGGAAAAGATAATTTTGTTCTAAATTTAAATAATTTTCGTTAATTTTAATCATGGAAAGCTCCTTACCTATCAATAGTATATAAAAAATGGTAATATTCCTTGTATGCGATTTTTTTATTTAAGTGTTTTTCTTCTTTTCTGCGCCTGCGCAAGGCAGCCTGCGAATATGACCAATAACGGCACGGATATTATAGCTTTCGGCGACAGCCTGACTTACGGCTACGGCGCCGCCCCGGAGGAAAGTTATCCTTACATCCTCGGGGAAATAATCGGGCGGGATATAGTGAACCTTGGCGTAAACGGCAATACCGCCGCGGACGGTTTGGCGCGCATTGACGATTTAAAAGACTACAATCCTTATATGGTTCTGATAGAATTCGGCGCAAATGATTATATGCGCAAACGCCCCTTTGACCAAACCAAACAAGCTTTAAGCGATATTGTGGATTATGTGCAGGATATGGGCGCGATTGCCGTTTTGGTGGATACCGGCGGCCCCGGCATGGGGAAATATACGGATTATATGAAAGAGCTTTCCAGACAAAAACAAACTTTGTTCGTACCCGCGATAATGGCAGGCATTTTTACGGATCCGTCTTTGAAATCGGATATTATACATCCCAACGCCAAAGGATATAAAATAGTGGCCGAGCGCGTTTGCAAAAGTATAAAGAAGCATCTTCCGCGCGATTAAATTGGTCCCCGTAAACAACAAAAAACCCCCGCAAAAATGCGGGGGTTTTTAACTTCCGAAGAAATTTTTTCTTAGTTCTTCAAAGTTTCTTTCCAGGATTTAAGTTCCGCTTTGGCGTTGGCCTTAGTTTCTTCGGCTTTGGCTTTGGCGGCGGCTTTATCGGCCTTGGCTTTGGCTACGGCTTCTTCATAGCGGGCCTTGGCGGCGTCTTCCTGTTCTTTATTTTGGGATTTGGCTTTGGCTTTGGCCGCGGTATATTTGGCTTTGGCGGCGGCTATTTTTTCATCAGCGGAGGCTTCGGCGGCCTTTTTATCGGCCTGAGCCTGAGCTTTTGCCTTTTCATATTTGGCTTTCAAATCGGCTTTGGCGGCTTCGGCTTTGGCTTTTACCTGAGCTTTGTTGGCTTCTGATTTAGCCTTATTGGCTTCGGCTTTGGCCTTTAAATCGGCTTTGGCGGCTTCGGCTTTGGCTTTTACCTGAGCTTTGTTGGCTTCGGCTTTGGCCTTATTGGCTTCGGCTTTGGCCTTTAAATCGGCTTTTGCGTCGGCTTTAGCTTGGGCGGATTTGGCTTTTGCATCGGAAACAGCTTTCTTGCTGTCCGCTTTTACGGCTTTCACTTTCGTTTTAGCGTCGCATTTGGCGTTTTGGGCCATTTTCTTTACGCAATTGTTCCTGCAGGTAAGGTCGGTTTTGTCGCAGGTGCAAACTTCAGCCGCGAAACCAAACGTCGCAAAACAAGCAAGAGCAAAAATTGATAAGAATACTTTTTTCATTCTTGGCACTCCTCCTTATAGTAGTTACATATAAATTGTACAAAATATCTAACTATTTAATGTTAATTATAAAGCAATATTTGCTAAGATTTAATAAATGTCCGGAGGCCCCTTTATGCAAGAGGAAACGAAACTCGTTTACAAAAATTTTTGGTTTTTTATATCAATTGCGGTAATCTTGCTGTTTATAAGCCTGTTCGCTTATTTGGACATACTGCAAAAAAATCTTAAAGCCGAAATGTCCCAAAACATTATGGAAATAGCGGAAATGGAAGCCAATTCCTTCAACACTAAAATCAAAGAGGAAACGCAAACCGTAAACGCGCTGGCCGGTATCATGGAGAAATATTACGCCATAACGGATTTGGACACTTTTATCGATATCCTCGATCGGGAAAACAATAACAACGACTTCATTTACATGGGCATAATCATGCAGAACGGGGACGTATACTTCAACGATCATTCTTTGGTAAAAGATTTTCTGCCGCAGGAAGCTTTGGATAATATTTTTGAAGGCAATTCGATAACCACAGGTCCTCTGGATAATCCTTACGACGAAAAAGACCTTATAATTACCGCTGCGCCGGTATTCGTTTACGGCAAGCCGCAAGTAGCCATCTTCGCCGCGCATACCGAAAGTTATTATGCAAAAATTTTGGAAATGTCAAAATTCGGCGGATACGGATATTCGTATATAACAAACAATGTCGGGCAGCTGATAGTAAATTCCGACTCAAACCCCCATGTAAAAAGCAGAAGCAACGTCATTGACTATTTTAAAAACATCAAATTTGAAAAATTGGGTAGCATGAACGCTTTTATGAAAGAGCTTATGGCGGGCAAAAGCGGCATCGCCAGTTTAGATTCGGAACAAGAACACCGCTTTATGGCTTATATCCCGCTGGATATAAATAATTGGTATTTGCTCTTCTTTGTGCCTACCGAACCTTTTATGGCGCAGGTAAACAAGGTTATGTTTATGGCCGTTACGCTTTGCGCCGAAATAATTTTAATATTTTCTCTGTTAATGCTGTATATAAGAAATACCGAACGTAAAAGCAAAGAGGCGTTTTATTTAAGCGCTTTTACAGATCCTCTTACGGAATGCGCCAACCTAAACAAATTAAAAATGGATCTGCCGAAGATGCTTGCCGAAAACCCGGATTCAAGCTTTGCCATGGTTTTATTGGATATTGATAAATTTAAAGTGATAAACGAACTTTACGGCTTCAGGAGCGGAGATATGGTGCTGATTCACATATCCAATGTTCTTAAAGAGCATCTCGGCCCCAATGAGCCTTTTGCAAGGATGTCGGGCGACAAATTTATCTGCATAATAGAATATAAAAACAAAGAAGAAATAGAAACAAGGCTTCAAACCATTTGCAACGAGATAAAAAATTGTTACGCTTCCACTGATTTAAATTACGAAATCGTAGCCAACTGCGGCATATTTATGGTGGAAAGAGGCCTTCCGTTTTACTTAATGCTGGATAGGGCCAATCTTGCCTGCGCGGAATCAAAAAAGGATAAATCGGTAAACTTCATGTTTTACAGAGATTATTCCAGGAAACAAATCCTTACGGAAAAATCCATAGAAAACAGTATGCGCGAGGCTTTGCAGCAAAATCAGTTCAAAATTTACTTCCAGCCCAAAGTAAATTTACACACTTTAAAGATGGACGGCGCGGAAGTGCTGGTGCGCTGGCTGCACCCCTCAAAAGGCATAATAATGCCAGATGTCTTTATCCCTATTTTTGAGAGAAACGGCTTTATTTTGGATTTGGATATGTTCATGCTCAAAAATTCCGCGCAAATGCTGCGCTCCTGCTTGGATGAAGGCATTGAGCCGGTACGCCTGGCCGTAAATTTTTCAAGGCTGCACATAAATAACCCCAACTTCTGTGAAGAATTTAAGAAAACCGCTGATTTCTATAAAATTCCGCCGCATTTGCTGGAAGCGGAAATAACGGAAACTACTTTGCTCGACAACTTGGACAAGATGAAAGACGTTATTACCAATTTCCACCAAAACGGATATCTTATTTCCATCGACGACTTCGGCGCGGGATATTCCTCTTTAAACGTATTAAAGAGTCTTCATTTCGACACGCTGAAATTCGATAAAGAATTCCTTAAAACCGACGGGGAAGAAAAGAGAGCGGAAGATATTATTTCCGGCGCGGTCAAAATGATTAAATCCTTGGACGTAACCATTGTGGCCGAAGGCGTGGAAACGGTTAAGCAGGCTGAATTCTTAAGGAATATCGGCTGCGACAGAGGGCAAGGATATTTATTCTCTAAACCCATACCTTTGGAAGAATTTAAAGATATGCTGAAAAATAATGATTTTTCGGCAAAAATGAAATAACCTTCCAAAGCTCTCGGGCTTGAAACTGTTTGCCCCATGGGATATTATAAATATATATGAAGCAAACATTTTCCGTAAGCGGGATGTCCTGCGCGGCTTGTTCCGCTGCGGTTGAAAAAAGCGTAAGAACTTTAAAAGGCGTCAAAGAAGCCCGCGTAAATTTACTACTCAACACTTTAAGCGTTGACTATCAGGAACAGTCATTAACGCCGGAAGACATAATTTCCGCCGTAAGAAAAGCCGGCTATGACGCCGCCTTAAAAAAAGAAAACGCCGCGGAGCCCCGCCCTTCGGCCGGGGAAAGTTCTTTCGGCGTAAAAGGCCGTATAATTGCCTCTTTTATTTTGCTTATACCTTTAATGGCCGTTTCCATGGGGCCTATGTTGGGTGTGCCTTTCCTTAAAGCTTTGCCGCCTATGACAAACGCCGTTTTACAGCTTTTGTTTACCATGCCGGTGGTATTCATCAATTTTAAATATTTTATTTCCGGGTTTAAGGCCCTTTTGCGCCGCGCGCCGAATATGGACAGCCTTATCGCAATAGGCGCAGGCGCGGCTCTGCTTTACAGTATATATTCCGTATTGGCTATGTCCTTATCCCTAAGCGCGGGGGAATCTTCCGCAGTTATGCACTACGCACACGCGCTTTATTTTGAATCGGCCGCCGTAATCTTGGCCGTAATCAGTTTGGGCAAATACCTTGAACAGCGCGCCAAAAGCCGCACTTCCGGCGCGATAGAAAAACTTATAAATCTCGCCCCGAAAACCGCGGAAGTTACAAGAGCGGGGCAAACAATCGTAATACCCGCTGGCGAACTTAAAACCGGCGATATCATAACCATAAAAACCGGCCAAAGCCTGCCGGCGGACGGCACTATAGTTGAAGGCAATGCGTTTATGGACGAGTCTTTGGTAACGGGGGAAAGCCTCCCCGTGGAGAAAAAGCCCGGCGACAAAGTTATTTGCGCCACCATAAACACCGACGGCTATTTTAAGTTCCGCGCGGAAAAAACAGGCTCGCAGACAACGCTTGCCCAAATAGTCAAACTTATGGAAGACGTAAACTCTTCCAAGCCGCCGATAGCGGAACTGGCCGATAAAATAAGCGGTATTTTTGTTCCCGCCGTAATAATAGCGGCTTTTATCAGCGCGGCCGCATGGCTGGCCGCGGGGTATGATTTTGCTTTCGCGCTTAACTGTGCGGTATCGGTTTTGGTAATATCCTGCCCTTGCGCTCTCGGGCTGGCCACCCCTACGGCGATAATGTGTGCCACCGGCAGCGGAGCAAGAAACGGCGTCCTGATAAAAAACGCAAAAAGCATACAAACTGGGCTTCAGGTAAATTGTGTGGTTTTGGATAAAACCGGCACCGTAACAGAAGGGAAACCGGCGGTTGCGGATATTATCGCGGAAGATAAAAACCTCCTTCTGCAAACGGCCGCCGGCATAGAAGCTTTATCGGCGCACCCTTTGGCCAAAGCGATATGCTTATATGCGGAAGACAACGGAATAAAACCGCTTAAAGCCGAAAAGTTTGAATATAAAGAGGGCTTTGGCATAAAAGCGTTTTGCGGCGGAAACGAAACTTTGGCGGGCAATTTAAAATTTATGAAAAGCGAGGGAGTGCAAACGGCGGATTGGGAAGAAAAATCGGAGGAGCTTTCCGCCCAAGGCAAAACGGCGGTTTTCTTCGCTTCGGATAAAAAAATAATCGGATTGGCGGCATTATCGGATAAAATAAAAGCCGACGCAAAATCCGCCATAAACGCTTTTAAAGAAATGGGGCTGGACGTCTATATGATGACCGGCGACAATGAAAAGACCGCCGCAAATATAGCCGGGCGGCTGGGTATTGAACACTTCAAAGCGGAAGTATTGCCTGCGGATAAAGAAGTTTTTGTGAGGCGGCTGCAGCGGCAGGGCAAAACCGCCGCCATGATAGGCGACGGCGTAAACGACGCGCCAGCTTTGGCCCGGGCGGATTTGGCCATAGCCATAGGGGCCGGCAGCGATATAGCCATAGAATCCGCCGATATCGTTTTAATGCGCAAGGAGCTTTCCGGCGCGGTTTACGCTCTTAAATTAAGCCGGGCCGCAATAAGAAATATAAAACAAAATTTATTTTGGGCTTTATTCTACAACGCCGCAGGCATACCTTTGGCTGCGGGCGTTTTTTATAAGGCCCTGGGCTGGCAGTTAAACCCTATGTTCGCGGCCTCGGCAATGGCTTTGAGTTCCGTATGCGTGGTGCTTAATTCGCTTAGGCTGGCAAGATTTAATCCCGTAACAAATAAGGAGAAAATGATGATTAAATATATTACAGTTGAAGGTATGGCGTGCGGACATTGCTCCGCAAGAGTAAAGGCCGCGCTTGAAGCTTTGGGCGCGAAAGCCGAAGTCGATTTAAAATCAAAAATCGCAACCGTAGAAGCGCAAAACGACATAGCGGACGACAAAATCAAAGCGGCCGTGGAAAAGGCCGGCTACCAAGTCAGCCAAATAAAATAAAGCTTTGCGCATTGCCGCATAAGCTTATTATTTGGTAATTTATATATTATGAATTATGGTTTTGTTAAGACCGCGGCCGTAATACCGCAGGTATTGCCGGCCGATATTGAATTTAACCGCGGGGCGATAGTCCGCGCGGCTGAAACCGCCTCCCAAAAAGGCGCGGAGATAATTTTATTCCCCGAACTTTGCCTTACCGGATACACCTGCGGGGATATGTTCCTTAACGAACTCTTGCTGAAGAAATCCGAAGAGGAACTGCTTAAAACCGCCGAACTTACAAAAGAACTTGACTCCGTAATAATAATCGGCCTGCCGCTTGCCTGTGCAAACGCGCTTATAAATGCGGCGGCGGTTATTTTTAAAGGCGAAATTTTGGGAGTAATCCCCAAAAATTATCTGCCAAATTACAAAGAATTTTACGAGAAACGCTATTTTGCTTCGGCGGCGGAACTTAAAACAAAAACCATAGAACTGGCCGGCAAGCAAATACCTTTAGGAAGTGATTTGCTGTTTAAAACGCACGGGGCCGTATTCGCCATAGAACTTTGCGAAGATCTTTGGGCGCCGGTTCCGCCGAGCTCCTTTGCGGTTTTGGCGGGTGCGCAAATAATTTTTAACCTTTCCGCCAGCAATGAACTCGCGGGCAAAAACGATTATCTAAGAAATTTAATCGCCCAGCAATCTGCCAGATGTATAAGCGGATATGTGTACGCTTCCTGCGGATTTGGGGAATCCACTACGGATACGGTCTTCGCCGGCAACGCTTTTATTTACGAAAACGGCGCGCTTTTAGCCAAATCCGAACGCTTCAGCCTTAAAGAGCAAATCATAATAAGCGAAGTTGACCTCGACGCTTTAAACAATGAAAGACTGACGAATAAAACTTTCGCGGACTGCGCCGCATTAAACGCGAAAGAATACAGAACGGTAAATATTCCGCTTGCGCCGCGCTCCGCCGAGTTAAGCAGAACCGTAAGCAAAACCCCTTTTATACCGAAAGGAGCGGACTTTAAAGAAAGATGCCGCGAAATTACCGACATTCAGGCTTTGGCCCTCGCCAAAAGAATAGCGCACGTAAAAGCGCGCAAATTGGTGATAGGCGTTTCCGGCGGGCTTGATTCCACCTTGGCTTTGCTGGTCTGCAAGGAAGCCCTGCAAAAACTGGGCCTGCCTTTAAATATGATTTTAGCCGTTACGATGCCGGGCTTCGGCACCACGGGCAGAACTTACAACAACGCCGTAAAACTTATAAAACTTTTGGGGGCGGATTTTAAAGAAATCAATATAAAAGAAGCTTGTCTGCTTCATTTTAAAGATATTGCCCACGACGTTGAAGAAAAAAACTCCGTATATGAAAACGTGCAGGCGCGCGAGCGTACGCAAATCCTTATGGATTTGGCCAACAAGCACGGCGGCTTGGTGGTCGGCACGGGTGATATGTCCGAACTGGCGCTGGGCTGGGCCACTTACAACGGCGACCATATGTCCATGTACGGCGTAAATTCCGGCGTGCCTAAAACGCTTGTAATCCATTTGGTAAATTACTTTGCGGAGATAAGCCCCGCGCCCGTCCGCGAAATTCTGCTGGACATAGTCAATACCCCTATCAGCCCGGAACTTCTGCCGGCCGACGACAAGGGCGCGATAGCCCAAAAGACTGAAGATTTGGTAGGACCTTATGAACTGCACGATTTCTTTCTATATCACTTTTTAAGGCATAATTTTACGCCGCGGAAAATTCTTTTCTTGGCAAAAACGGCCTTTAAAAAAGATTATTCCGAGAAAGAAATAAGAAAATGGCTTGAAGTGTTTTTCAGAAGGTTTTTTGCCCAGCAGTTTAAACGCTCCTGCCTACCCGACGGACCGAAAATAGGCTCCGCCGCGATAAGCCCGCGCGCGGATCTGCGCCTGCCAAGCGACGCAAAAAGCGATATTTGGCTTAAGGATATCAAATGAAAGAAAACAATCTCTCTTCAAAAAAGCTTGAACGTTACGCGGCGGTAAACAATGTCTGCCTTATGATACTTTCCGCGGCGGCTTTGACGGCGTTTTTGGCTGCCGCCTTATCCATGATCACGACGCAGACGCTGCCCATGCGGACAGCCTGCACGCAGGCCTTTTCCCCGCTGATGATCTTGCCTGCGCGCATGCACAGGCCCAGCATATTCAGCATACGGTTCATGCGTTTTCACCGCCGGTGATCTGGGATTCAGGAGCCCGGAATACCTCCGGCTCGATTTTAGTATCCAGTGCGCGATCCAGCG
>NZ_CALGEO010000080.1:0-13453 GCF_937881865.1 Candidatus Proelusimicrobium excrementi | reverse complement strand
ATCTCCGTTGTGCTAATTATTGGATTAGTCCAGTTCCTTTAACTGGTTATAAGCTCCATCCTGCTTTTATTAATGAAGACGGTGATGAAGTAGATGGATATTATACCGCAACATATGAAGCTTGTATTTACGATACTTCTGCTTCCAACTACATTCTTGATGATGGATATAACGATGGTACTAATAGAATACTTGCTGATTTCACAACAGATAAGCTCAGCTCTATTTCTGGAGCCAAGCCTGCATCAGGGATATATTAGGACTTAACAAGAACAAATCTTGAATAGTTGGCTAAAAATCGTGGATATGGCTGGCACAATACTACAATACAAATTGAGTCTGCTGAGCAATTACTTGCTATGATTGAACATGGAACAGCAAACCTTCAGTAGGAATCACAAGGAGGCATAGGCGGAGGAGTAGTTTTGGTATCAGACACTGCTTCTTTAAATTGTAGTGCTATAACTGGTTCTACTTATAATATTGGTAAATTAAGTGGACATGCTTCCTCAACTAATGTAACTAGAAGTATTAATTCTAGTACTAAATAGTTAATTGTTACAACCTACACCGATAATGGCTATGTAAGCGTTCGATATAGAGGACGAGAAAATCCTTATGGAAATATATGGAAATTAGTCTAGGGAATAATAATAGGGGGTGATGGTAATTAGCAAGCTGGTATGCCTTTTATCTGTAATGATTTTTCATTTGATGATTCTTTAACTGCGGTTACTTCAGGAACAACCAATTATGATATAACACTTTCAGGATATACAAATGCTGGTTTTTTACTCCCTAATGGTGCCAATGGATATATTAATGCAATGGGATATGGAAATCCAGTATTTGACTGGCTATTTATTGCTAGTGAAATAGGAGGCAACACGGCACTTCCTGTAGGTGACCAAATTTGGATGACGACTGACTTAAATGGCTTGCATTCTGTCCGTTTAGGAGGACATTGGTCAGATAGTAATACCGCAGGTCCATTCCATTTTGCAGCCAATGGTATTTTATCTACTCATAATCGTACTATGGGTGGTCGATTAGCATATATAGCACGTAAAACTTCATAAACAATATAGAGGTGATAAATATTGAAAATTTATTCTAATACACAATCAATAGATGCACCGAAGGAATTTGAAATAAATTCATACCGAGTGTTTGTAGCTAAGAATATAAAATATGTTGAAAAAGAAGATAGTGAAAATACCGACGAAGAATCAATTACATTTTCTCATTATGAATTTGATTTATACGAATATACTCCTAGTGAGTATATTGAGATTTTAAAGAATGCAAATGAAGAATTGAATAATGAAATTCTTGATACACAAATGGCTCTTTGTGAAATCTATGAAACAATGGGATCTTTGGGGTGATTAAATGATTAAAGTTTATGCGAATTTAATTATGAAAGGTAAGAAAGTATTGGATGATGTCCCTCTTATAATTAGGGAATAGGTTTATGAATATCTCGTTGAGATTGGTTATTATGACAACCCTGAAAATTAAATAAAACATAAAGGAAGATAGTTTATACTATCTTCTTTTTTAGTTAATGAATATAATTAATTCAGCTTTTTACAACTACAAAACTTTGATATATCCCGAAAGATATAGTATAATTATTATACAATCAAAAACCAAAGGCATATTTAAGTTTTAAACTTGATGATGGACTACAGGAGGTATAACATGAATTATTTAGTAGCATTAGTATCACCCAGTCACCATTTAATGTTTGAGAAGGAGAATTACATTAAAGTTTATTCATTAGAGGCCGGCAGTTAGAATGAGTTTGAAAATAAGGTTGAATGTTTGGAAAGATAGTTTAGTTTAGAATTTAATGTGCCGCTTATAGATGTATATCATCTTTGGACTTTTAAGATTAAAGATAAATATTCTTCTAAGATTAAAAATACTACTTAAAAAAATAATTTTTTAATATCTGCGTAGCAGATATTAAAAGATTTAAATAACTTGCTAATGCAAGTTATTTAAATCCAATATTTTATCTTTAAAAGAACTATTTCAATTTCTTGATTTAGTTCTTCTTTTATTATATAATATAATTATACATTTAGATAAAGCAGTTTCAGGAGAAGCTCAAATGGATTTTATAAACAATATGTTAAGAAACGCTTACGCAAAAGGATTTAAAACATTAAACGAAGCCGATTGCTATCAAATTTTAAGACGCATAGGAATTAAAACCCCGCAAATCAAAACCGCGGCGGCAAATGATGATATCGGTAAAACGCTCAAAGATTTCCCCGGAGAGAAAATCGTAATAAAAATTCTCTCGGAAAAGACTCTGCACAAAACCGATAAAGGCGGCGTAAAGATATGCACTAAGGACAAAGCCGAACAAACCTTTAAAGCCATGGCCGCCGCATTCCCTGAAGCGAAGTCTTTTATGCTTACGGAATTTATCGACTACCCTCCCTTCGCGCTCGGGCGGGAAATACTGCTCGGCGCGCGCTTGGACGAAGCTTTCGGCCCGGTGATAACTTTGGGATTTGGCGGGACGGACTCCGAATATTTTGCAAAAAATCTTAAAGAGGAAGTACGCACCGCTCTAACCGCAGCTTTAAACGCGGATTTTGATTCTTTTATAGAAAATTCTCTGCTTTGGCGTTACGCCGGCGGCAAAGCGAGAGGAGGCAAACCTCAAATAAGCAAAGCCGCTTTAAGCGAAACTCTGCAAAAACTTGCCGGGCTTATGCTGCATTTCAGCCCTTTAAACAAAAATGCGGAATTTTTTATAGAAGAATTTGAAATAAATCCCCTCTGCGCCGGCGGCGGAAAGTTAACCGCGCTGGACGGCGTTCTGCGCTTTAAAAAAGCCGAATTTGCCAAATCCGGCCATGCCGTAACGGAAAGAGGCCTTCAAAGCCTTTTAAACCCTAAAAGCGCGGCCGTAATCGGGGTTAGCGGCAAAAAGATGAATATGGGGCGCATAATCTTAAACAATATTATAAAGGCCGGTTTTAACAAAGAAAATCTATTCGTGATAAAAGCGGGCGAGCGGGAAATAGACGGCGTAAAATGCGTGCCCGATTTCAACTCTTTGCCGCAAAAAATTGACGCGCTGATTTTATCCGTTCCGGCCGGTTCCGCCGTGCAAACTTTGCGGGACTGCGCCCAAAGCGGCAAAGTAAACGGCGTGGTTTTAATCAGCGGAGGTATCGGCGAAAAAGAAGGCTCCGCCGGGTTGGATTTGGAACTCAAAGAAATAATAAAAGAAGGCAAAAAAACAAACCCTGATTTTACGCTCAACGGCAGCAATTCCCTGGGGCTGGTGTCAAATCCGTCAAACTTCAACAGCCTTTTTATACCGACGGAAAAGTTCACGCCGCCGCTTGGCTTTAATCCGTCGCTTGCGCCATCGGCCTTTATCAGCCAAAGCGGAGCATTTATGCTGGCTTCTCTGGGCAAAACGGAACACGTAAAACCGCTTTACGCCGTTATGACGGGCAATCAGCAGGACGCAACCGTTACCGATTACGCCAAATATCTCATCAAAGAAAATAAAATAAAACTTTTAATGCTTTACATAGAAGGCCTTAAGCAAAACGAAGGAGAAGCCTTGAGACAAGCCGTTTCTCAGGCGAAGAAACAGGGAATAAAAACTCTTATTTATATGGCCGGGCGCACACCCAGCGGGCAAAAAGCCGTCATGGGGCATACGGCTTCAATAGCGGGCAATTACTTTACCGCCAAGAAAATTCTATCCCAGGCGGGCGCGTTTATGGCCGAAAATCTTGAAGAATTTGAAGACCTTTGCCAATCTGCGCCGGGAAAGAATTTAAGAACAATAAAGTTTTTATGCTCAGCAACGCCGGCTTTGAAACCAGCGCCATGGCCGATTCCGTAAAAGCAGACTCCCAATTAAACCCGGCCGCGCCGGAAGACGAACTTAAAAATGAAATCGCGTCAATACTTGCAAGATACGGTTTAAGTTCTTTGGCGGACGTAAGAAACCCTCTTGACGTAACCCCGATGTGCCCGGACGCCGCCGCATTGGAAGTTATGCGCGCCGCCGTTAAAAGCGGTCAATACGGCGCGGTTTTATTCTGCACCGTGCCCGTAAGCCCGGCGATAAAAACGCTTGAGGCGGAAGAACCCTCATTTCTTAAAGAGTTCGCCGCCGCGGCCAGGGAATATAATATCCCGGCTTTTGCCAGCGTATCGGCCGGAGCGAGATATGATTATTACCGCAAAACAGGGCAGGAAAACGGCCTGCCGGTTTTTGATCACGCCGATAAAGCCGTCAAAATTATAGAAAAATTATTAAAGAACAATTAGCCGCGCCATGTAAAAAAGGCGGGGATATAAAATCCCCGCCCTAATCAAGCCTCAAGAACTATATCCAAATATTTAATTTGGTTACTTTATCCTGCTTCCTAACTTTTGGTTCGCCGACGAGTTCCTGTATATAAACTTCCGCCACAAAAACTTTGGTGCCGGCCGTAAGCTGTCCGCCGTCCATATTGCCTTCGTCGTCGGCCAAAACCACGTCCGCGCGGACATTGGCCCTGTTATCCATAATGCTGACATTGCCCATAAGGCTTACCATTTCCATAGGTTTGGCGACTACGCGTTTATCATATTTCTTTTTCGCCTGGTCATAACTGGAAAGGGTGGCGTTTTCCAATGCGCCGGTCCCGTTGATAATACCGCATTTTATTTGGTTGTCATGACAAAAATCCGTCAAAGCTTCCATCAGGTCTTTGCCTTTCTGTATTCTGAAGATATACGTTCTTCCGGTAAGATAAGGTTTTTGTTCTGCCATTTTGCACTCTCCTTAATGAATTAAATCTATTGCCATTTCCCGGCTTTTATAGTTTCAAGATAGGCTTCTATCTTTTCAAGCTGGCCTTTTGCGTCCATATGCGCTTCTTTATATACGTCTTTGGCTTTCCCGCTGGACATATATTTGCCCTGCATAAACGGATAAATGGAATATTCCGCACCCATTTTTGACTTCAGCCAGCAATACATGGTCGGCAGGGTGAAATCAGTCAAAGCTATCGCTTTTTGCATATCCGCATACGGGAACAAGGCTTCGCGCTCTTCCTCGGGCAAAGCCGTAAAGAGCTCGCGGGAAGTTACATAATACGCGTTGATTTCGACGCCTCTTTTTTTAAGTTCCGGCAATACTTCCGCGCAAAACACTTCCCCCGCTCCCGGGCCCTGCACGACTATTACTCCGTCCGGGTTTGCTTTGGAGGACTTGCAAAGCCTGTACACGCCCTTAGCCGCGGCAGCGGGGACGTCCGCGCCCAAAGCGGCTCTGTCAATAACTTTCACGTTGGGGCGCGATACCACCGGATAAAGCACCGCCGGCCTTTTGACGAGGGCCGCGCTCAAAACCGGCCAAACGTCATTACCGTCCAAAGGCGTAAGAGTTATCGCCGCGCCTTTGGGGAAATCTTCCATAATAAGCTGTAAAGCCTGAGGATCTGCATGGGTGGGGCCGTCTTCCCCGGTTTGCATACCGGCGTGGCCCGTAAAGATGATAAAAGTTCTTTCCGCTTCGCCTGTGGCTTCCTTCCAGCACTGCTGGCCTATGGCGTGTAAACGGGCCTGCGTGTGCATCATGGCGGAAGTAAAAGCCGCGTAAGAAGCCGCAAGGCCTACATGCGTACCGTACGCGGAAACGCCGCTCATTACGGAAGACATGCCGTCTTCGCAAATTCCGCCGGAAGCTATATATTTGCTTTCCGGGTTGGAATATTTATTATAAAAACCTTTGGCAAAAGGCTTTGCAACCGCGCCGGCCCCGGTGGAGCCGGATAAATCCGCCGTGCTTACCAAAATACTGCCGCCGGTTTCTTGGGAAATATAAGCCAAAGCCGAGCCCATAACCGTCCTTAAAGCGTGGGCTTCCCCTGCTGGGAAACTAAACCCTTCCGGCGTTTTATCAGGCGTAAAAGCCGTATAGACTTTTTGGACTTCCGGCGCGGAAATCTCCCGCTTTAAAGCCGAAAGCCGCCCGCGCGCGGAAACAAGCATTTCCGCCAAAGGCTCAAAAACTTCTTTATGCTCCGCTACGGCCCGCCTTACGCAGAGCAGGCAGTCCCAAAAACTGCGTTCTATATTATCGGGCGTTTGTTCCCCTTCAAAGCGCGGAATCTTTACGCCGAAAGCGTTTTCAAATTCTTCCATGGCTTTATAAAAACCTTCGGAGGCGAATTTGTGCCCGCTGCCGTGGCTGGCTTTGCCTTCAATTCCGTAATGCCAGCCTTTAACGGTTCTGTAAATTATCGCCGTCGGGCAGCCGTTGTTTAAATCATAGGCGAATTTCTGCGCCGCGTATACTTGTTCAAAATCAAAACCGTCGGCCACTTCTATTACGTTAAAACCGTTTATATAGCAAAGTTCCGCCGGCGTCCAGGCGGTATAATCGCCGCGGCTTTCTTTATCTGCGGTTACTTTGTCGGAATCTATGGAGGCTTGGTTCCAATCCAAATGCAAAATTACGTTATCAAGCCCCGCGGCGGCAGCTATCGCCAAAGCTTCCGCGCTTCTGCCGGCGGTAAGGCCGCCTTCGCCTTCGATAATGTTTACTTTTGGGGTATTTTCCTTATAAGAACAGGCGGCGGCAAGCCCCAAACCTATGCTTGAGCCCAAACCTATGCCCGAAGCACCGGTGGAAAGCCTTACGAAAGGAACCTGCGGCACGGGATGTCCGTCCAAAACTTTGGAAGAAAATTGTTTGACAAGCTTCGTTCCGGCCGCGGGCGATTTCCTAAAACCGAGTAAATCTTCCAAACGGAGCTGGCGCGTTTCCGGCGCAAGCAAAGCCGGGCGGAAAGCTTTTGCGATTTCGTTTCTTAAAGCCGACATGGCGTAGAGCCCCAAAGCTTTATGGCCCGCCGCGTAAGAAAGGATATCCGCTTCCTGCAAGTCTGGATCTTTAAAATCATAGTCCATCACTTTATAAGCCAAAGAAGCCGCAATCCTGCCGGAAGATATACTGCCGCCCGGGTGCCCGGAAAGCGGCGCATAGTTGTAAAGCATGGCGCAAAGCGCTCTGTAAATTATATCGGCCCCGGTAAGGGCTTTTTTGTCTTCTTCAGGTAAAACGTAAGAACGGTCTTTAAGTACGTCTTCAGCTTTAAAATAAGAATTTTTTTTGCTGCCGAGTTTAAAATCAGACGGATTTACCATATACTCGCTCCTTACCCCTCAAAACCTTCCGAGAGGAAGTTCAAAACAAGATTATAAGCGGCGTCAATATCGTGTTTGCTTGCCGTTTCCACATTGGAATGGATATAGCGCACGGGCACGCTTAAAGCGGCCGCTTTTACCGGCCCAGATTCGCGCTGCATAGCTTTTGCGTCGTTGGAGCCGCGCGCCGCTACGCGCAACTGATACGCTATACCTTTATCTTTACAAATCTTTATAAGGCTTTTGCACAAAGCCCTGTCGGCAATAGTCGTGCCGTCGGTTAAAGTTATCCCCACGCCCTTGCCGAGAGAAACCACATAATCCTGAGGGCGCATTCCCGGCGTATCCAGCGCGCCGGTGGTGTCTACGGCCAAAGCGACGTCCGGGCGGATTGCCATAACCGCGCCGTGCGCTCCGATAAGTCCGTATTCTTCCTGAACGGTAAAGACGAAGTAAATATCGTCCTTATGCTCTTTGGGCATATTTTTGATAACCTGAACAAGAATGTAAACGCCCGCGCGATCGTCAATGGCTTTTGCCGTAAAAAGCCCCCCGCCCAGTTCCGCAGGAGTTCTGTCCAAAACAACCGGGTCCCCGATTGAAACAATTTTTGAAATTTCTTCAAAATTAAAACCGCAGTCTATAAAGGGATAACGCGTCCAGGGGCTGAGTTTTTTCCGCCGCAGTCAAATAATGCGCGGCTTTAGCCCCTATTACGCCGGGTATAAGGCCGTTTTCTTCGGTCTGGACCAAAACTCTTTGGGAAAGAAGCGTCCTTGGGTCTATACCGCCGGTAAGAGTAAAATACAAAAAGCCCTTTTCGTCTATATAACGTATTTTTAAGGCAACCTCGTCCATATGCGCGGCAACCATGATTTTCTTGCCGCCGGAGCCTTTCTTAAAAGCAATCACATTGCCCATGGCGTCGACGCTCACGCCGTCGCAATAGGGTTTTATCATGCGGGCGATTTCCCCGCCCAAAAGCTCTTCCCGCCCGGAAGCGGCCGGTATAAGCGACAATTTGGAAAACAAATCAAAATCCACGGTTTTTCCTCCTGCGCGCGCAATATCGTCGGTCTGCGGTAATTGTATCATATTATTAATTTATTTGCTAAGACGGGCGAAGAGTAAAAAACTCAGGCTAGGCGCACCGTTTGAACTTAAACAAAACCCTTGTAATGCGCGGTTCTTTTTAATAATATGTTAATTAGTATTTTGTTACAGGAGATATATATGTTAAAGAAAACATTTGTCTTTTTTACTTTTTGCGCTCTGGCTTTAACGCTCTGCGCACAGGGGCAGAAGAAAGGCGCTTACATCGAAATCTTGGGCGGCGACGCCGAGAAAGCCAAGCAAAAGCCTCAGTATTCTTACCTTTATAACACTACATTAATAAAAGCGATAGGCGATAATGACGTCGACAGAATAAACATTCTGCTTTACGCCGGCGTTGATCCCAACGAGAAAAACGACGAAGGCACCGTTCCGCTGGTAGCCGCGGCCGCGCCCGAAACCGACGCAGCGATTACCGAAATGCTTTTAAAACACGAAGCAAAAGTAAACGAACCTTCCAAAGATTCCACCACGCCTTTAATGGAGGCGGCCCAAAACGGAAGGCTGGATATCGTAAGCCTTCTGCTTGAATACGGCGCAAACCCTAATATCGAAGACAAAAACGGCAAAACCGCTTTAAGTTACGCATCCGAAAATAAACATCACGCGGTTGTTCTTAAATTATTGGATACGCAAGTCATTAAAATAAATGACAAAGAAACGGCTTTGGCTTCTTCAATAACCTCGGCCGCCGGCGCGAAAGACCTTGAAACGGTAAAAAGGCTTATGGCCAGAGGCGCGGGCATAAATTCAAAAAACAAATTCGGTTATACTCCGCTTATGGCCGCGGTCGACACGGGCGACTCCAAATTTGTAAAAGATATACTTACGCTGAATCCCAGCCTTGAAGCTAAAGACAATACAGGCAGAACCGCCCTTATGCACGCCGTGCAAAACGGCGACGACACCATAGTAAGACTGCTTTTAACGGAAGGCGCAAATCCTCATACGCAGGATATGCTGGCGGTTACTCCGCTTATTTTGGCGGCAAAAAACAGCAATAACGCCTTGGTAAAAGAAATGCTGAAAGCGGGTGTAAGCGTCAACAGGCAGGACAAACTTGGCAGAAGCGCGCTTTCTTGGACGGTTGAAAACGGTGATTACCCCGTCTTCAACACCGTGATAAACACCGCCGGGGCGGACACCAATCTTTCCTACGGATCGGAAAATTCCACCCCCCTCATCGCCGCGGCTAAAAGAGGCGATTATAAAATGACTTACGATTTACTTAAAAAAGGCGCAGAGCCCAACGCTTGGGATAATGATGACAACACCGCCCTCTATTACGCCGTAAACGGCAATTACACCAAGGTTGCGGCCTTGCTCGTAAGCTACGGCGCAAATCCGCTTATCAAAAATGAAGAAGCACCGAGCTTGACTTCAATCGCAAGAGCCAACGACAATACGAAACTCGCGGCAATTCTTGATACGGAAGAAAAACGCTACGCCCAGGAAAACGGCCTCCAGAAAGCTTATAAAGAGCAAGTGTTGATGCGCAGACAAAGCGAAGAACAAGCGTTCTGGGACAATATAGAAGATATAGACGAATATATAGCTTTCCTTGAAAACCAAATGGCCAAGGCAAAAATAGTTAAAGCCGAAAGGGAAGCGAAAGCGGCTAACCAAGCAAAATAAACGCCGCCTGCTAAATTTAAAAAGCCCTCGTTAAGCGGGGGCTTTTTTATTTTTATAAACTCCGTTTGGCAAAAGCGCAAATTTGTATAAAAGCTCCGTTTATTATATAATTTTGTTAGTTAAGACTTACTTTTAAAGCCTTATCAATTATAAACGATACAGGAACTTACATTAATATGGCACAGCCATTCACTACGATAAAAAAACTAAGCGAACTTAAAAAGAACGGATACGGCACGGTTACGGCCATAGCCCACTCTGACAAAAAAGTTAAGCACCGCTTAAACGCAATGGGCCTTCACAAAGGCTGCGAAGTAAAACGCAAGAATTCATCTTTCCCCATACTTATAGACGCAGACGGCGTTGAAATAGCGGTAGGCAAGGAATTTGCCGAACATATTTTAATAGAAACCACCCAAAAAGTAATATTTTTAATGGGCAACCCCAATGTGGGCAAGAGCACGGTGTTTTCCCGCCTGACGGGCGTAAAGACTGACGCTTCCAACTACCCGGGGACGACCGTTTCCTTATTAAACGGAGAAACGGTAATAAACAAGCATTTTTATACGGTGTACGATATGCCGGGCATTTACAGTCTGCAAGAGGAATCCCGCACGGACGAAGAATCCTGCCTGCTTATCAAAAACACACCTTATGACGTAGCCGTATACGTATTGGACGCTCAGCACTTAGAACGCAATTTATATTTTGCCTTGGATATTATAGCTTTGGGCAAACCTACCGTTCTGCTTTTAAATAAATTCGACGTTGCCAAGAAAAAAGGCATAGACGTGGATACGAAAAAACTTTCCGAGTTTTTGGGCGTACCCGTAATAGCCAGCAACGGCCTTAACGGAACAGGATTTAAAGAGCTTTCAAACGAAATAGACAAACTTGCCACAGGAAAAACTCCGTATCACCCCGTTCAAATACCTTCCGACCAAGACGAAAAATGGAAACTTATCGGCAAAATAAGCGCGCAAGCCCAAAAAATAACGCACAGGCACCCTTCCGTAATAGAAAAACTGGAAGAGGCCGCATCCTCCAGCTGGTTCGGCCTGCCTTTGGCGTTTTTGGTGATGATAGTTTCGTTCTTCATAATACGTTTTATCGGCGAAAGCTGCATAGATTTGCTTACGCCGCTTTATGAAAACTATTATCTTCCGCTGATGCAGCATATTTTCAGCTTTACGGAAGGAACCTTCATTTATACGATACTCTTCGGCAGCGCGTCGGAAACGGCAGGAGGCTTGGGCATACTTTCCGAAGGCGTAAAAATAGCTTTCGTGGATGTTCTGCCTTATGTCGTTTCTTTCTACGCGGTGCTGGATTTCCTTTCCATGCTGGGCTATTTGCCGCGCCTTGCGATACTGCTTGATTCCCTTCTGCACAGAATAGGGCTGCACGGCTACAGCGCGATACCTATAATGCTCGGCTTCGGCTGCAAAGTGCCGGCCATTATGGCGGTGCGCTCTTTGGAAACGAAAAGGCAGAAAATAATCGCTCTCGTGCTGATTTTGATGATGGTGCCGTGTATTTCACAGACGGCGATGATGTTCTCGGTAGTAGCGCCTTACGGCATAGGTTATTTGCTGGGCGTTTTCGCGATAATGCTGATTACGGGTTTGCTTGCGGGCTTGGCTTTAAATAAGATTATGCCGGGGGACACCTCCGACATTTTCATGGAAGTGCCCGGCTGGCAGCTGCCTAAATTTGTTCCTTTTATAAAACAGCTCGGCAGAAGAGCCAAGGATTTTATAGTGGAAGCCATACCGTTAATCATAGCGGGTATGTTCATAATAACGCTAGCCGACATGACCGGCTTATTAAACTTTATTGACAACGCCATGCAAGGTTTGGTTTCTTACGTATTGGGGCTGCCTAAAGAATCCTCTTCCGTAATCCTCTTGGGATTTTTAAGGAAAGACATTTCAATCGCGCTTCTTACGCCTTTTGCGTTAACCGGTAAGCAAATGCTCGTGGCCTGCGTGTTCATGGCCATGTATATGCCGTGTACGGCTTCGTTCTTCGTGCTTTTAAGGGAAGGAGGGCTGAAAGACGGACTTAAAATAATGCTCATCACCTTAAGCGTATCAGTCCTTATAGGGGGCCTGTTAAACTTTATATTATAAAAATATTTAAGTTTCACGGAATCGGCCCCGGCGTTTTTAAAGCCGGGGCCTTTTTTACATCATGGGCGAACTATGCCGATTAATCGGCTTTGGCTTGATTTTGAGGGCTTGCCTTTCCGCCGAAAACGAAACGCAGGCCGAATATCCCCAAGCCCTCAATTAAACGTGCGGTAAAATCATTTGAGGCCAATCCTCCGCACCAGTTTATAAAATCCGCGGCGGAAGCCAAATCAAGCAGTTCCCCGGCATAGCCGAGCAAAGCCTGCAAAATAAGCACCGCCGCCGCTATATAAATTTTTTTACCTTTCAGAAAATTTTTAATTTTCAGCGATAAGCCAATTATTTTTGAAAACATATTTTCTCCTTTTATTTTTTGTTTAAAGAATGTTTTAAGAAGCGCAAATCTTCCAGGGCAAGCTCAAGCCTGCCTTCAATTCTGCTTTGGGCCGAGTTTATTAAAGCCATGCGGGTTTCAAGCTCTTCCAGCCGTTTGGGCGTATGGACCGTGGAAGCAAACCATAAAGAAAAAGAAAGCGCGGCCGCCGCGATATACAAAATATTCCTTGCGGCGCAAAGCAAAGCCAGCCAGTATTTCGCCGCACCGGCGGGATAAAAAACGGTTTCGTTTTGCATAGTTAAGACTCCCACGAACACAAATCAAGCCTTAAAGTCCAATCGTTTAAATTGAACTCCAAACCTTCAACCGTCATATTGCCGCTTAAATGCGGAGCGAAGTCAACTTCTATGACGTCGCCCAACTCTATCTGAGGCAGAAAACGGCATATCAGCACGGCTCGCTTTTTTAACCTGCCGGCTTCTTTATAGATACTCGGCGCGCAAGCCCGCGCCAAATTGGCGTTCTGCGCCGGCAAAAGCGCGCCGGAAGCGACTGAAAGTTCTTTAAGCCCGTATTTGTCAATCAAATTGGGACGAGGCAGACCGAGCGTAAAGTCATCCACAATACAAGAATAATTGCCGAAGTTCACGCTTACCCGGTTATAAAGTTTGTCCGCGCCGCCGCTGACGCTTTCAACGCTTATAATATCGTTTTCGGTAAGTTTCAAAGAAGCTTCGCTTAAAGCGGGCCTTTGCTTAAAAAAGAAAGTCCCCTCCGAATCAAAGCCTATCTGATATCCGCTTAAACGGGCAAGCTCCTGCACCACGTCAAGGCAGCTCATGGAAGAAGTGTTTATCATGGCGATATTTACGCCGGTTCCTTCCCATTCCGCGCGCCAGCCCGTAAGTTTTGGAACGGAAGTTTGGGCCGCGTCGCTTTGACCCGCCCATTTAAGTTGTAAGTAACGGCCGCTTTCGTTTATAACGGAACCGGGCTCTATAAGGTTCCAATCCCCCCAAGGCAAATCCTGAGCGTTTTTGCTTCACGTGTA
>NZ_CALGEO010000079.1:0-1883 GCF_937881865.1 Candidatus Proelusimicrobium excrementi | reverse complement strand
CGCCGCGGTATTTAAGCGAAGAAAAAACTTAAATTTACCCAAATATGGAAAATTGCTAGCCATGAGCGTGAAACTTGACACAAGTCAAAAGAAATCAAGCCAAATACGGAAGTTTGCTAGCCGTGGGAGCGAAACTTAGCCCGAGTTAAACTATCCATCCAAAGTAAGAAGCTACTTCAAACTAAGCAAAGTCAAAATACCCTCCGCCCGCCCCTTCTCTTCGGTAAAAATTATTTGATGCGGCAAAGGCCTGTCCCCAAACACTTGATAATCGTTAAATTCAATGTTTTTGTTTATTTTGCCTTTGCTCTGTTTCATAGCGTAAGGGTAGCTTAGGCCGCGTTTAAAAAGATATGAATTGATAAACTTTCCTTCCTTAAAAACTATGCGGCCGGTTTCGTCCTCGTAAGAATACCCCTGATAGCCTGAAGGCTTTACGAGCAGGATTTTTACCATATCTTCAAAAACGCCGCGCGCCGTTTTGTTAAAAAGGTTTTTAAGGACATAAGTATAGCTGAATTTGCCGTCTTTAAAATCGGCGTTCAACAATACGGAAGCATAATCCCCGGCTATTTTTATTTGGAAATATCCATGTTTCCTTTTATTTACAAACAGCAGGAAGCTGTTTTTATAATCACCCGTTTTAAACTCCGCCTTAAATACGGCGGAAGTTTCCCACCCGGTCAAAAATACCGGGTAATTGCGGACGGGCTCCTCCCCTTTTACAAGGTTGGGCCGGGGAGCGCACGCAAACAAGAAAACGACCAAAGATAAAATAAAGAATTTAATTTTGCTCATAATAAGTCCTTTTTTATATTATATTAATATATGCAAAGTTTAAAACTGTATTTCCCGGATTTTATATGCGCCGCTTTAATAACGGCGTTTTCTTTGCCGGTTATAAGAAAGCTGAGCGCAAAAATTCTGAAAGACGAACCTACCGAAGTCAAAAAACATAAAGGCGTGGTTTCTACCGCCGGCGGTACTGCCTTGGCCTTGGGGTTCTTCGCCAGTTTGGCGGGAGTAAGATTTTTGACGGATTTTCCCTCAGGCACTTTGCGCAATTTAAGAGGCCTTTTTATAGGCGGGGCGATAATATATTTTTTGGGCTTGGCCGATGACATTAAAAAACCGCGCGGTTTAAGCCCGGTTCTGCGCCTTATAATACAGGCCTGCGCCGCCGCCGCTTTGATACATTACGGCGTTTATATACAATTTACCCCCCAGCCGCTCGGCGTTATTTTAACCGTTTTATGGGTAGTCGGGCTGACAAACGCTTTTAATTTGATAGACATTATGGACGGCCTCGCCGCCACACAGGCTATTTTGGCGGCTTTGGCATTTGCCGTGATATCGCTTCCGTCGGAATATGTTTACGTCAACTTCGCCGCTTGCGCTCTGCTTGGCGCGGCCGCGGGATTCTTGCCTTATAATCACTCAAAAAAACTAAAAACTTTTTTGGGCGACAGCGGCAGTACTCTGCTCGGTTTTTTGCTGGCGGCGGTTTCCCTGGGGACGAGTTATTCCTCCCACAACCCGCTGGCGGCGTATGCGCCTTTGCTTATTTTGGCGGTGCCCGTGTTTAATACGGCATTCGTTTCCGTGATAAGAATTTCAAAAGGAATAAGCCCGCTTAAAGCTACGCCGGATCATTTCCCCCTGCGCCTTAAAACTTTGGGTTTATCCGCCGCGGCGGTTGTGCTTTTGTCCGCCGCCGCCGCAATAATTTTTGACGCAGCAGCCCTTTATATAACGGTAAGCGGGGCCCGATCTTCTTTCCTGATTTACGGCTTAAGCGCGCTATTTTTAGGCGCGGCGGCTTTCTTTTTGGCGAGGATTGACCATGCCCGTTAAAATAGCCATAATCGGCGCGGGCATAAGCG
>NZ_CALGEO010000078.1:0-18097 GCF_937881865.1 Candidatus Proelusimicrobium excrementi | reverse complement strand
CGCGGCGGCGTTATGGCGGAGTATGCGCACCGCGAAAGAATGGAAAGTATGTATCCACACGCGCGAGGAATTGCCCGGCACCAAAGCTTCTATTCTTTCGCGCATTTCCTGCGCGGCTTTATTGGTAAAAGTTACGGCCAAAATCCTGCTGGGGGAAATCCCGTCAGCTATAAGTTTCGCCACTTTGCAGGTAAGCGTTTTGGTTTTGCCGGTTCCCGCACCGGCTATGATAAGGCAAGGGCCGCCGGTATAATTGGCGGCTTCAAGCTGTTCGGGGTTTAAGGTTGATAAAATTTCGTTTATAGAATTCATTTTAATTTAAGTTCCGCTAAAGTTTCTACATGGTCGCTGTGCGGAAAGAAATCAAAACATTCCGCATTGACGACTTTATATTTGGCGCATAAAGTTTTAAGATTTTCCGCCAAAGTTACGGGATTGCAGGAAATATAAAGTATATTTTCCACTCCGCTGTTTAAAATCGTTTTGCAGGCGGCTGGATGCACGCCGCTTCTGGGCGGGTCAAGCACTATCACGGAATTATAAGAGCCCAGCTTTTGCTTTGTTAAAAACTCTTCCGTGGTGGAACAGAAAAAACTTACATTGTTTATATTGTTTACCCGCGCGTTTTTAACGCCGTTGTTTACCGCGCTGGGCACGCTTTCCACGCAAAGGCTTTTGCCCACGTAAGGAGCGCAGCAAAGGCTGAAGCTGCCCGCTCCGCCGTAAAGATCATACATAACGCTCGGTTTTAGAGCGGATACCTTCGCCGCCACTTTTTTATAAATCAAATTGGCCGCTTTCGTATTGGTTTGGAAAAACGACTGCGGGGAAATTTCAAAAACTATTTCCCGGCTGCTTTCAAAAAGCTTTTCCCTTATCACGCCGGAGCCTTTTATTACTTTAATATCCTTTATTCCGGCCCCGTCGGAAACGCCGTCATTGACGGCCGTGAGGAAGTGGTATGACGGATAAAACCTGCCTAAAACTTCGGCAAAGCCGGAAGCGTCAAAAGCGGAAGTAGTTATCAAAACGGCCATGCCTTCCCCGGTATTGACGCCGCGGCGCAAAATCAAATTCCTTAAAAGGCCGCTGTGCGCGCGCTGGTCGTAAAAAGAAAGGCCTTCCCGTTCCGCCCATAGACGAACTTCCTTAACAAAGGCCGAAAGATTCGGTTCATAAAGCAGGCAATTTTCTATATTGACGCATCTGTCCCAGCGGCCTTTCATGCGGAAGCCGAAAGTATTTTCAAATTCCAGAGGTTTGGTTTTATCGCGCAGAACTTTCTTCTTTTTGCAAAAAGGTTCGCTCCAAACGACTTGCCGGCAAAAGCTAAGTTCTATCTTATTTCTGAAATATTCCTTATCCGGAGAAGGTGTTACATGGATATCGCCGGAATAAAAAGGCTCAAGCAGGGCTTTGACTTTGGCCCTTTTAAGTTCAGTTTGAGCGGTGTAATCTTCCTGCTTTAAAGAACAGCCGCCGCATACGCCGAAGCTTCCGCAAACCATTATACGTTAAACCTGAAGACGCAAACATCGCCGTCTTTTATTATGTAATCGCGCCCTTCCTGGCGGATTAAGCCCTTTTCTTTAAGGGCCTTTTCCGATTTATGTTCAAGAATATCGTCTACGCCGTAAACTTCCGCACAGATAAAGCCGCGTTCAATATCGGAATGTATTTTGCCGGCCGCTTTCGGCGCGGGGCAACCTACGGGTATCAGCCAGGAGCGCACTTCCACTTCCGGCCCGGCTGTAAAAAACGTGCACATATTTAAAAGCTGCATTCCGGCGCGGACGATTTTTTCAAGCCCGGTGTATTCGGAGCCCGTTTCCGCCAGAAAAAGATGTTTTTCTTCTTCGTCAAGTTCCGCTATTTCAGCTTCAAACTTTATGCAGAGTTCGACAAAACCCGCACCCGTTTTTTGTGCGTGTTCACGCAGCTTTTTGGCGTTTTCTTCGTTCGGTTTTTCAGAATTATTGCCGACGTAAAGCATCGGTTTCATCGTTAAAAGCTGCAAATCTTTCTTTTCCTCTTCTTCCAATTCCACGCAGGAGGCCGGTTTGCCCTCGCTTAAAGCTTTCTGCAATTTACGCAGAACTTCCAAACGCGCTTTGGCTTCTTTACTGCCGCTTTTGGCGTTGCTTTCGGCTTTTGGGAGCATCTTTTCCACGCTTTCCAAATCCGCAAGCATAAGTTCCGTTTCTATAATTTCAATATCCCTTAAAGGATCGACGCTGCCGGAAACATGGGTAATATTTTCGTCTTCAAACAAGCGCACTACGTGTATAATCGCGTCGACTTCGCGGATATTGGCTAAAAATTTATTGCCCAAGCCCTCGCCTTTGCTAGCCCCTTCAACAATGCCGGCGATATCCACGAAACGGATAAATGCGGCCGTTTTCTTGGGCGGTTTAAAAAGGTCAAAAAGCGCGTCAAGGCGTTTATCCGGGATAGGCACCACGCCGACGTTAGGCTCAATAGTGGTAAAAGGATAATTGGAAGCCTGCGCACCGGCATTTGTCAGAGCGTTAAACAAAGAAGACTTCCCGACATTGGGCAAACCCACGATTCCTATGTCCATAAAAACTCCTTAAAATAAAAATATCCGCGCTCGGGCGGAATAAAATAATACGGCGGGGAAGTACGTCTCGTACGGGATTCGAACCCGTGATCTCCGCCTTGAGAGGGCGGCGTCCTAAACCGCTAGACGAACGAGACATAAACCTCTTATATATTTTATTTTACAATATTTTAAAGGATTAAGCGGGCTTATATCGCAATTTATTTTTGTTGCCTTGCAAGCCCGCCAATTTATATACTTTAATTACATACATATACACATAATAGGGAGTATCAGATGAAAATTCATTCTTTCAAAGTAACACCCAACCTGCCGGAGAATATGAAGTTCCTTGAAGAACTTTCAAACAATATGTGGTTTGCATGGAATTGGCCGGCTATAACGCTCTTTTTAAGAATAGACGAACAGCTTTGGGAAAAATCCCAAAGAATGCCGAAATGGCTTATGGCCACCGTATCACAGCAGAGGCTGGAAGAATTAAGCAAAGACCAAGATTTTATAGCTCATCTCAACTTCGTCGAAAAACTTTACAGAGATTATCAAAACAATAAAGACACCTGGTACAATAAAGTAAAAGACCAAGGCAAGGAAAACTTCCTTACGGCTTATTTCTCAATGGAATACGGCATAGGCGAAGGACTGCCGATTTATTCCGGCGGATTGGGCATGCTTTCGGGCGATCATATCAAAAGCACCAGCGATTTGGGCCTGCCTTTGATCGGCGTAGGTTTGTTCTATCAGAAAGGCTACGTAAAACAAGTGTTGAACAAAGACGGCTGGCAGGGCGAAGAATACCCGGAAAACGACTGGGCCCATATGTCGGTAGAAGCCGTCCACAACGAACAGGGCAACAACCTTACGGTTGATATTCCCCTCGGCAGAGAAACCGTCAAAGCCATGATTTGGCGCGTGCCGGTAGGCAGAACTTCCCTTTACCTGCTTGATACCAACCTCCCGGAAAACGCCCCCGCCCACAGAACTATAACCGAACAGCTTTACGGCGGCGACAGAGAAAACAGAATCAAACAGGAAATCGTTTTGGGCGTCGGCGGCGTAAAAGCCTTAAAAGCAATGGGTATGAACCCCACGGTTTATCACATTAACGAAGGGCATTCGGCCTTCCTGCTCTGCGAACGCATCATAGAAATAATGCAGGACAAAAAAATATCTTTCAACGAAGCCAAAGAAATCGTTTGGGCGACTTCAGTATTTACCACGCACACCCCGGTAATCGCGGGTAATGAGCATTTCGATTTCAACCTCGTTAAGAAGTTTATGGAGCCTTATGTGGCGCAGCTCGGTATAGGGTGGGACGCTTTCCTCGATTTCGGCAAAGAAACCCCGCAGTCGCCGATGTTCTGCATGACGGTATTCGCTTTAAAACTTTCCGCTTACTTAAACGGCGTGGCAAAACTGCACGGCGTAGTTTCCAGAGAAATGTGGAAGAACATTTGGACGGGCCTCAGCACTTCCGAAGTGCCCATAACCAGCATTACAAACGGCATACACCCGGCCAGCTGGGTAAGCCACGAATACAGCGAACTTTACCGCAAATATCTTTTTGACGGCGACGACAGCTTAAACAATTTTGACCAATCCGTATGGAACAAGGTGGAAAATATCCCCGCGGAAGAACTTTGGCAGACGCACAGCATAAGGAAAGAAAAACTTATCAAACACATTCGTGAAAAAGCCGTCCGTCAGGCAAACAGGCTCTCGGGCAACGTAAACTTGGCAAGGCAGGCTTCCAAAGTGCTTAAAGAGGATATCCTTACAATCGGCTTTGCAAGACGCTTTGCCACCTATAAAAGAGCAACTTTGCTTTTTAAAGACCCCGAAAGGCTTGCGGCGATCGTCAACAATCCGCAAAGGCCGGTGCAGTTCGTTTTCGCCGGCAAGGCTCACCCCGCCGACACCGCCGGGAAAGAATTTATCAAGCAGATTTACAATATGATGCTTGATCCCAGATTTAAAGGGAAAATCGTCTTCGCGGAAGATTATAATATGAACCTCGCCCGCTACATGGTGCAGGGTGTGGACGTTTGGCTCAACAACCCCGTAAGGCCTATGGAAGCTTCCGGCACCAGCGGCATGAAAGCGGCATTAAACGGCGCTTTGGCGCTCTCCATTTTGGACGGCTGGTGGGATGAAGTCGGCCCGTGCGATTTCAGCTGGTCCATTATCGGCGCGCAAAGCTATCAAAGCGACGAACAGCGCGACGCCGTGGAATCACAGGCTTTGTACAATTTGATTGAAAACGAAATCGCCCCCGTCTACTATGACAGAGATCAGGACAATATTCCGCAAAAATGGATTAAGAAGATGAAAACTTCCATAAAAACCATTGTGCCTTTCTTCAACACCAACAGAATGGTGCAGGAATATTATGAAAGATTCTATACAAAAGCCCATTATTACGGCAATATTTTAAAAACCGAAGGCGAAACCGCCGCTTTGGCCGCCTGGAGGCAAAGAATAGCCGCCAACTGGCCAAGAGTTTCCATTGTGGACGTAACCGGCAATATCGACAGGACGGTTCTCGTCGGCGAAACTTTAAAATTTAAAGCGCGCGTAACGCTCGGCGATTTGAAGCCGGAAGACGTAGTCGTTCAAACGCAATTCGGGCTGCGCTCTTTGGGCGGAGGTTTTGACAGCGCAAAAGACTTCAGCATGAATATGGTCGGCAAAGAAGGCGACGTATATTTGTATGAAGTCGAAATCCACCCCGAAACCAGCGGCAGACAGGATTACGCGATGAGGATTTTGCCTTTCAACAAGGCTCTCCCCCATCCTTTTACGCCTATCTATGTAAGGTGGGAGATGTAATAAGGAGAATAAAGAAGTAAAATAAGCCGGCAAAAAGGCTTATTAAAAATTTATCTGTTTTTGGGATCCGAAAGGAACTCTTTTGCAAGCAAAAGACGAATCACCCCAAAAGCAGTCGTTTTAGGCGCGAAGCAAAAAGGAGTAATTAACCGGTTTGCTTCGCGTTAATGCTGGCTTTCCGCGTGAAAGCCAGCTACGGCTGTTTTATTTTATGAGGGTGATTCGTCATAAAATACATTCAGCCGTTTTTTGCTTATAAAGGGCTTCGGAAACCTAGGAGAAACCATGGCGCCCGAAATAAGCATAATAATACCCACAAAAAACGGCAAAAAACATCTGGAACAAACTCTGCCGGAAACAATAAAAGCCTGCCGAAATGTTTCCGTCAAAACGGAAATAATAGTGGTTGATGACAATTCCGAAGACGGCACTTTAAAATTAAAAAAAGATTATCCCCAAATAAAATTCCTTAAAAATCCTTCAAAAGGAGTTTGTTCAGCCAGGAACCGAGGAGTTCTTGAATCTAACGGAAACATCCTGCTTTTTATAGACAATGACGTTTTTTTAAATGAAGATTTTTTTGCTCCGACATTAAAGTACTTTACGGAGAGTTTCTTTGCTGCGGCTTGCTGCGGGTACAGCTTCTTAGACGGCCACCAGCTGGACGGAGTAAAAACATTAAGCTGGAGTAAAGGCTTTCCGCGATTTACGGGCAATATACTAAACGATAAACTCAAGAACGGAGAAGAATACCTGAGTTTCGGCGTACAGGGGGCATACTTTTTCTGTTCTAAAGAAAAATTTAAACTGCTAAACGGTTTTGACACTCTTTTGGAACCTTATATGCTGGAAGAAACAGACCTCGCTTACAGAGGTCTTAAACGCGGCTGGAAAATAAATTATATAGCAGGCACAAAACCTCTGCACAAATGCGGGGGCACCATACAAAGCAAGACCAATCCGAAGACAAAATTTTTAAGCAAAAGGAACCGTTATATTTTTATTTGGAAAAACATTAGCGATCCCTTTTTGCTGGCCTCGCACCTATTTTGGCTTATTTTACGTCTGCCTCTGGACTTTAAAGCGATTTTGGCGGCGGGCGGGAAAATCAAAGAAATACTTATCAAAAGAAAGCAAGAAAAAGCTTTTATCCGCTTTGCGGACAGGGAAATACTGTTGCAAAGTAAACAACAAAGGGGAAAATATGCACAGTAAAACAATTTTTAACATCAAAACTGAAGTAAAAAGAGTTATCCTGAAATACAAAGAAAATCCGCTTAAAGCTTATTTTAAAATTCTTTTTTATGTTTTGGCAGGAGCGTTTAAAAATCATTTTCCCAAAAGACCCCCGAAAGGAAATGAAATCTATATCGCTTTTATTATAGAAGGCGGCCTAGGCGATTTTTTAATCAATATAAATTTTATACATTGTTTAATTGAAAAAGTATATCAGACGAACATCCACATTGACATTATTACAAACAGTAAAAGTTTTGCTCAAAGTCTTATTCCCGATTTACCGGGACTGCACAAGATAAAAGTAATTGAAAAGATAAAATATTTAAAAGGATATTATGATCTGGAAATAAAAATTTTTCGCAGACCTTATATCCTCTATAAAAATATAGAAAGAATAAAGAACTTTGCCCCTCAGCTGCTGCCTTTTCTTTCCGCATGGGAAGTTAAACAAGAGCAATTTTCCCTGCTTTACGATAATGCCCCCTATTTGGAGGGAACGGCAGATATCTTGGACGCCGCAGACGGCAAAAAGCGTTTTGTACAGGCAGATATAGCCAACCTCCTTAATATGGACTACACTTTTAAAGCCGCGATAAAAACTGATAAAGAAAAAGAAACTTTACAAAAATTCAATTTGTTCCGGCGCACGTATATAACCATTGCAAGGGAAGTAGGATATGACAAAGTGGTGGAATCCACAAAGCTTTGGCCTTTAGACAATTACAGAGAACTGACAAAATTGATAAAGCAGAACTTTCCTAATGTAACGATAGCGGAAGTAGGAGCTGGAAAAGGAACAAGAATAGCGGAAAATATTGACGTCGTTCTCTCAGGCAAAACCTCTTTGGAAGAAGCCAAAGCCATTATCAAAAACGCTCTCTTGCATATTGATACGGAGGGCGGGCTTTCCTATTTAAGACATGCATTGCACGGCGGAGCAAGCATTATACTTATGGGGCCTACGGACCCGAACATATATAACCTTGAGGGAAATATCTGTATTTGCTCCAAAGCTTGCCCCATACACTGCGCGGAACTGCTGCCCCAATGGCAAGAGAACTGCCATAAAATCAAAGATAAAAATATTTGCATGAAGTCAATTACTGTAGATATGGTTTTCTCTGAAGTCAAAAAAATTTTAAACGAGGCCGGCTGCCGGACAAATTGATTTTCCACATATAATTGACGAGTTAAAATTATTCCGAAAAGTGAAAAATTACTATAATTATTCTATGATGAATATAGTTCTTATCAACCCGGAAATACCTTTTAACACCGGCAATATCGGCAGAACCTGCGTCGCCACAAACGCACATTTGCATTTGGTCGGTAAATTGGGTTTTAAAATAGAAGATAAGGAAATAAGAAGAAGCGGGCTTGATTACTGGCCCAAGCTCAAATATACGCGCTACGCCACCTTTGCGGAATTCAAGAACGCTCTGCCCGCAGGCGCAAGATTGTTTTTCTTTTCCACAAAAGGTGAAAAGTGCCTTTGGGATATAAAATTCCGAAAAAACGATTACTTGGCCTTTGGAAGCGAATCCTGCGGCCTGCCCAAAGAACTTTATAAAGAATATAAAGATTCCCTTTACCAAATACCCATGCCCGGCGAGGTGCGCTCCTTAAATTTATCCACTTCCGCCGCGGTGTGCCTTTATGAAGCTCTGCGCCAAACCAAGGATTTTTAATGAGCCCAAAAAGCGTATTTATACTGCTTTTCTCTCTTAATCTGCTTAATTACATAGACAGACAAATACTCTTTTCCGTATTTCCGCTTATAAAAGCGGATCTTAATCTTTCCGACGCTCAGCTGGGAGTATTGGCTTCCGCTTTTATGTTCGTTTACATGATAGCCGCGCCGTTCGTGGGATTTATAGCGGATAGAACCCCCAGGCAATATGTGATTTCCGTATGCGCTTTTTTATGGAGCGCGGCCACAATGCTTTCCGGCTCGGCAAAAAATTACTTTCATCTTTTTGCGGCCCGCAGTTTTATAGGCATAGGCGAGGCCGGCTTTACAAGCGTATCTCCGTCTTTTTTGGCGGAGAGATTCCCCCCCGAAAGAAGGGCCCGCGTTTTGGCCGCTTTCGGTTTGGCTTTGCCGGCAGGCAGTGCGCTTGGATATTTGCTCGGCGGTTTTTTGGGGCTTCAATTTGGTTGGAGAAGCGCGTTTTTCATAGTCGGCCTGCCGGGGGCTTTCGCCGCGGCTTACGCCGCTTTTAAACTTAAAGACGAAAGAACCGCAAATAAAAAACAAGAAAAACCAAAACTTGCAAATTATTCCGCTTTGCTTAAAAATAAACCCTTCCTGTTTGTCTGCCTTGCACAGGCCATGGGCACTTTTACTTTGGGCGGTTTGGCCGCATGGATGCCCACTTATATGCACAGATATTACGATTTTTCCGTCGCGCAAGCCGGAACGGTATTCGGCGCACTTACCATTACCGCCGGGGCCGCGGGAACCTTCCTGGGCGGGTTCATGGCCGATAAACTTTTAAAGAAAACAAAAAAAGCTTATTATTTTGTTTCGGCCGCAAGCTTTACCGCCGCACTCCCTTTCGGCTTTGCGGCCGTAATATGCGGGGATTTTAAAATTTCTTTGGTTTTGTTTGCGGCGGCGATAATGCTGGTTTTTATGCAAACGGGCCCGTTAAACGCCGCAATAGTCAATCTGACGGACGTTAAAATCCGCTCAATGGCTTTCGCCGTAAATATTTTTATAATACACGCGCTTGGCGACGCAATATCCCCCGCGTTGGTGGGCGGCGCTTCCGATATGTTCAGCCTGAAAACGGCCGTGGCGGCGGCAATGCTTTTTGTATTGCCCGCGGCCTTATTCTGCGCGGCGGCTGCCAAAGCCGATAACGCCGCAAAAAACGGCTTTTAAAATCAAAAGGTTGAAATATAAGACCTAATTTGATATCATAAATAGAGTAGCAGAAAGAAGTAACAGATTTTTCGCGATTGATTTTTTGTTTAATGCACTACTGAACGAGCAACTACGTATAAACAAAAAATAAACGAAAAGATGCCGAGGTAGCTCAGTGGTAGAGCACCGGTCTGAAAAACCGGGTGTCGACAGTTCGATCCTGTCCCTCGGCATATTTCATTTATACGGAAGCCCCTCCTTAATAAGGAGGGGCTTCTCATTTTAAAGCAAGGAAGTAATACCAGCCTTAATCATTGCTTTGATAGCGGAAAAAGATTTATACTAATATGTAGGACTAAGGAGGTATTATGCCTAAAATAGAAGTCAATGAAATGCGCTGCAAGGGCTGCAAACTTTGCACCAAAGCCTGCCCCAAGCAGTGTATTGAAATGTCTGATACTTTCAGCAAGACGGGATATTACCCCGCCAAACTCGCCAAACCCGAATGTTGCATCGGCTGCGGCATGTGTTATATGGTATGCCCGGATTTGGCTATAACCGTTTACAGATAAGAGGTTCAAAATGGCAGATAAAGTTTTAATGAAAGGCAATGAAGCCCTCGCCGAAGGCGCGATAAGGGCCGGGTGCAGATTTTTTGCGGGTTACCCCATAACCCCTCAGAACGAAGTGCCGGAATATATGTCCTGGCGGCAGGAAGAAGTCGGCGGAGCTTTCGTACAGGCGGAAAGCGAAGTTTCCGCAATTAATATGGTTTACGGCGCGGCGGCCACAGGCGTAAGAGCAATGACGTCCTCCTCAAGCCCGGGTGTAAGTTTAAAGCAGGAAGGCATATCCTATATGGCCGGCGCGGATTTGCCGTGCCTTATAGTAAACGTAATGAGGGGCGGCCCGGGGCTCGGCAACATAGCCGGGGCGCAGGGCGATTATATCCAAGCCACTCGCGGCGGCGGCAACGGCGATTACAGAGTGCTGGTATTGGCCCCCAACAGCGTGGAAGAATTGGGGAACTTCCCCAAATTGGCTTTTGAACTTTCGGAAAAGTACCGTATCCCCGCAATGATTTTAGCCGACGGCATTTTAGGGCAAATGATGGAAGGTATGAGCTATAATTTTGATCCTATCGACCCCAAAACCCTGCCCGTCAAACCTTGGGCTTTGGGCGTAAACGACGGCACAAGAGGAAAGAATATGATATCCTCCTACGGTCTGGCCGAGGGCGAACTTGAAAAAATGATTTTAAAACGCGCCGAACGCTACGCTTTGGTTGAGCGCGACGAAGTGCGCTTTGAAGAAAGATTTACCGAAGACGCGGACGTTATCATAGTGGCTTACGGCATAAGCTCCCGCGCCGCCATGTCCGCGGTGAACGCTTTAAGGGCCGAAGGCGTAAAAGCCGGGCTTTTCAGGCCGATAACTTTATGGCCCTTCCCTTCAAAAAGGCTGGCCGAGCTGGCAAAAAGCTGTAAAGCCATGCTCTGCGCCGAAATGAGCTTGGGGCAAATGATTATAGACGTAAAACTTGCCGTAGAAGGCAAAGTGCCGGTTCATCTTTACGCAAAACCGGGGGCTTTCTTCCCAGTGGCGGAAGATATCGCGACGGCGGTAAAATCCATAATCAACGGCAAAAAGGATTTTCTGTTTAACTTGGCGGATTTGGCCGATAAAGCGGAAAACACCTGCCACAAGCCGGAAAATAAAATTTGCAAGGAGGGAACTTTATTATGAATCCCGTAACAAAAAGGCCGGAATCCCTCGTAGATATACCTACACATTACTGCCCCGGCTGCGGCCACAGCGTAGTACATCGCCTTGTAGCCGAAGCCATGGACGAGCTTGATATCCGCAAAAGAACAATTTGCATAGCCCCCGTGGGCTGCGCCGTGTTTGCCGACAAATACTTCAACTGCGACGCCATACAAGGCCCTCACGGCAGAGGCCCGGCGATGGCGACCGGCATTAAACGCTCAAGGCCCGATACTATAGTGTTCTCCTATCAGGGCGACGGCGATTTGGCTTCCATAGGTATGGCCGAAATCGTCCACGCCGCGGCCAGAGGCGAAAATATTACCGTAATATTTATCAACAATACCATTTACGGCATGACCGGCGGACAAATGGCCCCCACGACTTTGGTAGGGCAAGTCGCCACCACCGCCCCCAAAGGCAGAAACGAAAAACTGCAAGGCAATCCGATAAATGTTTCGGAAATGCTGAGCCAGCTTAAAAGCGCGAAGTATATTGAAAGAGTTTCGGTTGATACTCCCCAAAACGTGATGAAAGCCAAAAAAGCCATTAAAAAGGCTTTCCAAAACCAAATTGACGGAGTCGGTTTTTCTTTCGTCGAAGTCCTTTCAATCTGCCCTACAAACTGGGGCGTGGACCCGATAAAAGCTTTGGACTTTTTAAGGGACAAAATGATGCCGCAGTATCCTTTAGGCGTATTTAAGGACGAAGGCAAAAAAGAGGAGGGCAAATAATATGTATCAAGGTGTAAGAATAGCCGGTTTCGGCGGACAGGGCGTAGTTTCCGCCGGAGTATTATTGGCCCAAGCCGGGCTTGTGGAAGGCAAAGCGGTAAGCTGGTTTCCTTCCTACGGGCCGGAAATGAGAGGCGGAACGGCGAACTGCTCGGTTGTAATTTCCGACACGGAAGTGGCGACCCCGGTGGTTTGCGTCCCCGATACCGCAATCGTAATGAACGAACCTTCTCTGCCTAAGTTTGAACCTATGCTTAAAAGCGGCGGACTTTTAATAATTAACAGTTCCCTTATTAAAAGCAAACCATCCAGAAAAGACATCAAAGTGATTTACGTCCCCTGCAATGAAATAGCCGAGGAAGTAGGCTCGGCCAGGACGGCCACTTTGGTGGCTTTGGGAGCATTCGCCGGCGCTACCGGCGCGGTAAGCTTGGACGCGATAGAAAACGCGATGAAGAAGGTTTTTAAGCGCGCCAAGCCCGAAATGATCGCCCTTAACAGAAAAGCCTTGGAAGCCGGAGCAAAACTTAAAGCGGAATAAAAAAGGCTCAACTTAAGATATCATTAAAGCCCCGGGTTTAATCCCGGGGTTTTTGCTTAATATTTAAACCGGCTGCCGTTTTAAGCGGAGCGGCATCCGTCAATCAACATCTTTTATTTAAAAAATTTACAAAAGCATAGCTGCGTCTTTTAAATAAAACGGGCAAAACAAAACCCCCGGGTTCTCGCCGGGGGTTAAAGTAAAACTTATATTTTTATTTTTTGGAAGATTTTTTCTTCGTGTTTTTGGGCGTATCTTTCTTCACGGATTCGGGATCCAGTTTGCCCAAAAGTTCTTTGGCCGTGGCGTTATCCTGATCGGCATAAGCCTTAACCCAGTTTACAAGCTGGTCTTTATCCAAAACTTCGGTCTTTTCTCCGTTAAGATACATCTCCGCCAATTTAAACCTGGCGGAAGTAAAACCTTTCTCCGCGGAAGAACGCAGATATTTAAAGGCTTCTTCAGAGTTTTGGTTCAAGTGTACGCCGGTTTCATACATTTCCGAAATAAAATAATCGGCTTCGCCGGAACCGTTGTCGGAAGCTCTTTTAAACCAAGTATAAGCGGCGTCATGGTTCCTGCCTATAGTGCCGGTGTAGAAAAGCACACCCAAATAAGCTTGGGCGTTCGTATCGCCGGAAGAAGCTTTATCAAAAATTTCCTGCATTGCGGGCCTTTCGCCCGCAGGTATGTCTTTGGCGAAATCCGCACCGTCATTTTTACAGCAGCCGACGGCGGCAAACGCCAAAAGCATAATAAAAAGTTTTGCAAACATTCTCATTTATTCCCTCCGAAATTTCCCAATATATAAAAATATTAGCAAATTTAGTTATATAAAAAGCAAATTTACTTTAGCGCACCTGCAATAAAGCAAAATGCAAATACTCCGTTTCCGGCATACCGAGAAGCACCGGGTGGTCTTTAGCCTGGCCTCTTAAAGCTATCAGCGTAACTTTTTTACCTGCTTTGCCGGCCGCCTGCTTCAAGATATCCATAAAAATCTCTCTGCTGATATGGTGAGAGCAGGTGGAAGTGGCCAGCATACCGCCGCTTTCCAAGCCTTCCAAAGCCATTTTGTTAAGCTTAACGTATAAATTTACGGCCTGAGGAAGAGCTTTCCTGTTCTTTACAAACGCCGGCGGATCCAAAAGTACGATATCCGGCTTTGTGGGGAGCTCACCCTTCTTCATCGCGGAAAGAAGCCGCTCCGCGTCGTCTTTACGGTACTGGCAGATATTGGCGACCCCGTTAAGTTCTGCGTTTCTGTTGGCGTACTCCACCGCGGGAGCGGAAGAATCCGTCCCCCACACCGCAGACGCGCCGTTTAATGCGGCCGTTATGCCGAAAGAGCCCGTATAAGAATATAAATCCATAACTATTTTATCTTTAAAATAGGGCTTCATAAATTCGCGGTTGTCGCGCTGGTCAAAATAAAAACCGGTTTTCTGCCCGCCCGTCAAAGCCACGACATATTTTACGCCGTTTTCTTCTATTTCAACTTCCTGAGGAATTTCCCCTACGGTTTGCGGGGCCAGCCCCAAGCCTTCCAAAGTTCTGAAAGAAGAATCATTCCTAAACAAAATTCCTTTAGGCTTAAAAATTTTGGTTACGGCTTCGATTATTTTATCTTTCAAAAGTTCCATTCCGGCGGTAAGAACGTCAATTACAAGATAATCGCCGTAGCGGTCCACCACCAAACCGGGCAAAGCGTCGGCCTCTCCGTAGACCATGCGCCCGAAACGGCGGATATTAAACTGCTTTCTGTAAGAATATGCGTTGTCGATATGTTCAAAAATAAAATCTTTGTGCAAAGGCTCCTCGCCTTTTACGATAAATCTTGCCGATATAAGGCTGTGCGGATTAAAAAACGCCGTGCCCATAGTTTGGCCTTTGCCGTCCAAAACGCGCACTATACTGCCGGGTTCTATCGAGGTATCCACTTTTTCCAGCTCATTGGAAAATATCCAGTAATGTCCTTTGTTTATTCTGTGTTCTTCTTTGGCTTTAAGTTTGATTTCCTTCATTTATTTAGCACCTTTTTTAATTAATTTAGTCCCGGCTTTGCACATGGGGCAGACTTCCGGCTCATAAGTGTCCAGCGGATAACTTAAAAGAGATCTAAGCGGAATATTGCCGACCGCACCCGTACTTGAGCGGTCCACTATCACGGCCGCGCCGACGGCGTTGGCTTTCATCATTTGGATTAAAGATACGGCTTCCCTTACTTTGCGGCAAGTCATGGTTACGTTATCCACTATCAAAACGTTTTCGCCGGGATTGATTTTCATTGAGCCTTTAAGCTGCATGGATCCGCCGGCGTCGGTCGCGAACAAAGCCCTTGCGTTTTTAAAACGAGCGACTTCCTGCGCCAAAATGGAATTTTCCGGCGTAGGGGCGAAAACCGCGTCTACGCGCACGTCAAACAAATCGCCCAGGGCCGCACCTATTTTTGCGGCTAAATTGGGATATTGCGTAACCGCGGCGGTATCAACGTAACTTTGTACGTGCAGGCCGCAGGGCAGCTCAAAATGGCCGTCTATAAAGGCTTCGTTCTCTTCCAGAACGCTTATAATATCGATTTTGGGTTTCCTGAGCATTTATTTCTCCTTAATAAATTTTTGGCCCGCGCTGAAATCCGTCCTTAAGCCCTTTTCGCGGGCGGCTTTTATCGCGCTGCTTGTCTTTTTGGGGCTCTTCATTTGCAGGCCCGGTTTAAGCATAGGCCCGTAAGTCCTGAAGGCCAAAGCGGGCTCGCCGGTTTCGTCGGTAAGATTTTCCGAAAGGGCTCCCCTTTTGGAAGTGTTCTTAAACATGGTTACTATATCAAGGTCAAACTTTTCTTCAACCCAGCCGACGTTCCCGCCAACCGTCGCGGCGATAACTTCGCCGTCAACGTAAAAATTGTTAATATTCATTTTACCATTATTAAAGTCAACTGAAGCCGTCATTACGTCAAAAGGAGTGTCTTTGAGTATTTTGCCCATTTTAAAAGAACCGGCCCTTTCCATTTTGCTCATTATCACAAAAGGCTGATAGGCTATACCCAGAGCTTTTTGCCTGTCGGCCGCTTCCTGCAGTTTGTAAATTACGCCCTGCTGGAGTTTTGCGTCTATTTTCCCGTCGAGTTTATCCATCCCGGGCAATAAGTTTTTTAAATTAAATTCCGCGTTGAAGTCATAGCCCGATATTATAGGCGTTTCAAATTTTTCCGCGTAGACGAAACCGTTGAAATTAGGCATAAAACTGGGTATCGCGGAACGGAAATTTCTAAGCCAGTAAAGGTCGCTTTCGTCCTTCTGCCTGGGGGCGGAACTGCCTTTGGACAAAGCTTCCACAAAATCTTCCGTCGTTTCAAATATTTCAACGGGTTTTAACAGATTTAAATAAATATTGGCTTTTATTACGCGGTTTGCGCGGCGCACCTTTGAAATCGCCACGCTCATGGTTACGGTATTTTCGTTGAACATCGTGTCTTTTATCTTGGCGTAAAAATTTTGTTTTTTGTGCTGATATGAAGCCGTGCCCTTTATCTTTGATATCGTCTGCCTGCCCACTTTAAAAACGCCGTCTTTGACGTCCGCGCTCATTTCGTCCAGATTGTTTTCGGCGGTGTAAGAGCCTTTAACCCCGCTTATCGTGAAATTGCTGATAAAAGCCGAAACTCCGTTTAAATCCACGGTAAACTTCGGCGACGAAATTTTGCCGTCTTTATATTCCAGGCGGCCCCGCGCTTTTACCGGGCCTTTAACCTTATAAGGTTTAAGCCAATCAAAATAATCCGCGTTTTCTACGGAAAATTGTTCCGTTGAGAAATCCGCCTCAACCGAAATCGGCGCATTTGCCAAATCAATCCTGCCCTTAACGCTAAGCGCGATATCTTTGTTTTTAAGATTTAACGAAGCGACGTCCACCTTGCTAAATTTATCGCCGAAGGAAAGCTCCGCCTTTACGGACGTGGACGGCAGAGAAATATCAAAATGATTCGGCGCGAACAAAGAAACGTCGTCATAACCCAAATCCGGCAAAACGGAGGAAAAAGAAATTTCCGGATTTAAAAAGTTCCTGGCCGTCATATTAAGTTTTACGGGGCGGCGCGCGCCGCGGATTTCCACAGAAGCGTCTTTTACGGCCATTTCCCCGACGTTAAAATTAGCCAAATTCGCGCTGCCTTCCGCAAGAATTTCGTTTTCTATAATTTTGTCTTTGATTTTATTTCTCAGAACGAAGTTCAGCGCAAAATCCGTATAATCGTTAAACCTGAGATTATAAAAACGTATGAAAATACCGTTCAAAGAATGGCTTACGCTGGCGGCAACGTCGCGGTAGGCGAAGACCCCGTTTTTTATTACCCAGTCTTCCACCAAAACCCTAAACGCCTGGCCTTGGCCGGAGGTTATTTCAAACTGCTGGCCGAGCGCGCTTTGACGGTTCGCTACCTTAATATCGGGAATATTGGTTCTGCCGTCGGCTTCTTTTATTATCGTTACCACCGGGTTAAAAAGCAGAACTTCTTTTATCGCTATGACATTATCGCGCAAAGCCCTTAAATCAAAACGTATTATAACTTTTTCAACGGAAAGAAATTCATTGTACTCGTCCAGGTTGGTATCGACTATCTTTAAGTTGCTTATGGAAATGCTGTTAAAAGAGGTTAACTCAAAATCGCCGACGATTACAGGCCTGTTCAAAACGCTTTGCAGCGCGCCGGCCACTTCCTTGCCGATATGCTCGGCGCTGACGTATTTTAACGCGGCGAACCACGCCACTATCGCGCATACCGCAAACAATGTGGTTATCAAAAACAAAACCCTTATAATGCTTTTAAGGGTAAGCTTTACCGTTTGTATAAAATACTTTGCTATTTTATTCTTCATAACGCCGATAATTTAAGAGAAAACTTTTACGGAAAGCGTATAAAGATTCTCAAAAAGCCATTTCCAAAAAGCTAAAGTACGCCTAATTATTCCGCCCGTCAAAGCCCATACGGGCACTATACCGGGGAAATAAATTTCAATAAGAGCCAAAACAACGCCCATGTTTATTAAAACTATCAAAGAAAAAGAAAACACTCCCCCGCCGGCCCGGGTTATGTCGCTCTGTTCCGTTTCCGTCAAGGCCTTATAGGTATGCATTAAATGAAGCATGGTGCAAAAACCGAATAAAGCCAAAAATACGCTGCCGTAATCGGCCGCGGCGGGCCATAACAAATTAAGTATAAGGTAAGTCAAAGTAACGGCTATGCTGTAAAGCGGAATACAATAAGGGGCCAAAAGCACAAAAGTGTTGATATTGCTTACTTTAACTTCGCCGCTTTCCCGGCCGACGTTCAGCCCGCTCACTTTATATCCGCAAATCCAAGCCGCCGCCGCATGGCTCAGTTCATGCGCGAAAACATAAAATCTTGAAAAATTATAAAAGAACAAATGCGTTAAAACGTATAAGAGCGCGCCGAGCATAAAATAAAGCGTAATCTTATAAGACTTTATTATGTACCAAAGCACTTCCGCCACAGAAAGCAATATGCAGAAAGCCAAGGGAAAAAG
>NZ_CALGEO010000077.1:0-1152 GCF_937881865.1 Candidatus Proelusimicrobium excrementi | reverse complement strand
CCTGCTGTACAAAGAAAAGCCAGTCAGCACATCCGGCTATACAAACGCGAAAATTACGGTTGACAGTGTAAAAACCGCAAATGGCACTGATAGTAAACACGCTAGTCTTATCCTGCAGACAAGCCCGGCTCTCGGCAGCATGAGCGCAGTGGCTCAAGCCGCCGCAAGGCTGGCCGACGTCCGCCACGAAGCCGCCGTACTGCAGGACAATTTTTTACTCCAAAACAAACTATACGGAGCCGGCTATGATTTAAAAGCCGCTTCTTACTTGGATAAAGTGAAAGCCTGGCGCGCCGGCAGACTTTCGGAGCTTCCCGCCGCGCCGGTATTTACCGCCGGGGAACAAAATTATGCGGCTTTGGGCGGAAGATTCAAAGCGGTCTTAGCGCAATTAAACGCGGCTAAGAAAGATTACAACGCCTTAAAATGGCATAACAGAACCATAATAAATCCGCTCAAGACGTGGTGGAACAAGCCTGCCGGACGTTTTGAAGGCTTCGGCATCGACTTCGGCGAAGGCACAACCATAGCGGAAGCTTTCGGGCTGAAAGGCTCTTATGTCGAGCCTCTCCTCGGTACAAGAAGCGCAGTTCAGCCTCTTAACCGCATAGGCAAAGTTTATGACTGGCTGGAAAACCATAAACTCGGTTTTGCGGCCCAAGGTTTAAAATTCGTAAACAATAAAGCCACATTGATGGGCACCGCTTTGCTGTTCAACTACAACGTAGCTACGGTAAGCCCGGCGGCCCTTAACACCGGCAGAGCCTTGGCGCAGACAGAACAGGTTTACAGCATAGGCAGAACCTTTGCCGCGCCGCGTCTTTTGGGGATAAACCCAGTAAGCGCGCCCAAAACCGGCGGGTTTAACTTTTCCGCTCTGAAACCGGCCGACGTCGTAGATCCTAAAATTTTCAGTTTCTACAACGGCGTGCCTTTAATAAGCGGAAACATTCTGCAGGGAAGAGGCGTTTCCTATTGGGCGGCGAAAGTAAAACAAATGGCCCAACTGCCCGCGGCGGGGGTAATACTGCCGGGGATGTTCCTGCGCGATTTTTACAGATACGCAGACGCCCGCATTTTAGGTACGGCTTATAATCCGTCCGAACCTTATTTCAACTTCGGCAGAGGCGCATTTGCATCCTCCTTAGGATT
>NZ_CALGEO010000076.1:0-16368 GCF_937881865.1 Candidatus Proelusimicrobium excrementi | reverse complement strand
CTTTAAAAGATTTTCCCGAGATATCAGCCTTGGCTTTAATGTGCGTGTTTTTGGCGGCCCAGCCAGACCAAACAATATTCTGGCTTTCCGGCGCGGCCAATTATCTTTTTTTGGGGCTAATGTTCATCTGCTTCTGCGCTTTGTTAAGAAAAAGCTGGTTTGAGCCTGATTTTATACCTTACAACAAATATACAGCCGCCGCAGCGTTTTTAATCGGCGTGATACTGGGCATGAATAATGAAAATTCCGCCCCTATGATGTTCTGCCTGTGCGCGTTGTACGGCTTTTCGGCTTTAGCACTTAAAAGGCCCATACCGAAATGGATTTTAAGCGTTTGGGCCGGCATTGCGCTGGGGCTGATTATAATGTTCTCTTCTCCGGTTTATTATAAAAGAAGCAATATGGATTTTATCCGCGTGGCCCTAAACGCCAGACCTTTAAGTTTAAAATTGTACAACCATCTGGCTAATATGGATTTATTCATGGCCTCCTCTTTATATATTCTGCCAGTATTAAGCCTTTGCGGACTGCTGGGTTTAATTGACAAGTTTAAGGAAAGCATAAAAAACGATAATTTTATTTTCTTCGCTTTAAGCTGTTTTATAAGCTTGGTTTTGGCTTTGGCGCTTTTCCCGATAGCTATACGCCCGCACAGGGCATTTTACTCGGCTTCTCTGTTTACTATCTCCGCCCTGTTCTTTTTTACAAAATACGTTAAGGATATTTATAAATTTAACCTTATGCCTTTTGTCGCAGCCGGTATTTTTGTTTATTCCGCGGCGATTTTCCCCTCTTTTGCAAAACCGTATTTCAATCTTTACCGCCAAGGCCAAGCCAGAAACAGCATATTAGCGCAAACTCTAAAAGACAAAAGGCTGTTTTGCATTTATTTGCCAAAATATAAAATATTACCGGGCCCAAGCAAAAATTTAACGATAGATTTTATAGACGCCATGGGCGGAAAACACTCGGCCGCGGAAAATTATTATAAAAGGAAATTTATCAGCGGGGAGGAGCTTTCCCCCGGCAGTTATATAATGTAATTTTGCCTTATGCGATTATTTATGCTATAATAAAAATATCTTAAAGATGACTTAAGCGACTTGTTTCAGCAAGTCGCTTTTGTTTTAGAGGAAGAATTTATGAAAAATAAAAATTATATAGAAGAAGCCGTAGCCCAAGCCTTAAGCACGCAGGGATACGAACTTATCGACCTTATCATTCAAGCCCACGGAAGCAAAAAACTTTTGCAGTTTTTCGTGGACAAAGAAGGCGGAATCAATCTTAACGATTGCGAAGTTCTTTCCAATAAAATAGACGCCGTTTTAACAATGGAAAATCTTATCGACGGCGCATATATTCTGGAAGTTTCTTCACCCGGCATAAAAAGAGTGCTGAAGAAACCCGAACATTTTAAAAGATTTGTCGGCGAAAGGGCAAAAATCTACACCAAAGAACCGATAGAAAAAAGAGCCTGCTTTACCGGCCTTATAGATTCGGCCGACGACGAAGGCTTTGTCCTTGATGACGGCACGACGAAGTTCACTTTTAAATACGACGCTTTAAAAAAAGCCAATCTTGACCCGGTAACGGAATTTTAATTTATTAACAGGAGAAATCACAAAATGCAAAGCAAGGATTTACTTTTAGCTTTAGAAAGCTTAGAGAGAGAAAAAAACATCAAAAGGGAAGACACTTTAAAAACCATTGAAGACGCCCTTATCTCCGCATTAAGAAAGCACCTCGGCAAAACCGCCGTACTTTCCGCCAAAATCGACACCGACGAAGGCAGCATAACCGCTTATCAGACTTTGAACGTCGTGGAAGAAGTAACCAACCCGGAAATGGAAATTTCCCTCGAAGACGCAAAAGCCATAGACCCGGCCGCCAAAATAGGCGAAGACGTGGTAAACACGCTTAACGTTGAGGATTTCTCCCGCATAGCCGCGCAGATAGCCAAACAAGTTCTTATCCAAAAGGTAAGAGGCATTGAACGCGACAATCTTTACAAAGAGTTCAAGCCCAGGGAAGGCGAAGTCGTAACCGGTTTGGTAAGGAGATTTTCCGACAGGGATATTATAGTTGACCTCGGCAAAGCCGAAGCCATTTTGCCTTACTGCGAACAAATCAAAAAAGAACGCTTCGCGCACGGCGGCAGAGTTAAAGCCATTATCACGAAAGTACTCAGCCAAAACGATTTCCTGGACGTTAAAGACAATCCCGTCCTCGGCAAATACAAATCCGCCGCTTACAAAATGGACAAAGGACAGAGAGGGCCATACATTATTCTTTCCAGAACTTCCCCCGAATTTTTGAAAGAACTCATGAAAGTTGAAATCCCCGAGCTTTCCGACGGCATTATTGAAACAAAAGCCATAGTCAGAGATCCGGGCTTCAGGGCGAAAGTCGTAGTAAAAAGCAATGATAATAAAATCGACCCTATCGGCACCTGCGTCGGCATGAGAGGCATAAGAATAAGAGCCGTAACCAATGAACTTTCCGGCGAGAAAATCGATCTCATCAATTACAGCGACGATTCCGTCAGCAATATAGTAAACTCTCTTTCCCCGGCGAAAGTCCTTTCCGTAAGGATAATCAGCATGGAAAAGAAACAGGCTTTGGTAATCGTCCCGGATGACCAGCTCGCCATAGCAATTGGCAAAGACTGGCAGAATATAAAGCTGGCCTCCAAAGTTTGCGGCTGGGAACTTGAAGTAAAGAGCGAATCCCAGAAGAACCAGGAAGGCCTTGAGGCCGCCCAGCTTATCCAGGAAACCCTTTCCGGCGTGGAAGGCATCGGACCTAAAATAGCGGAAGTTATGGTAAAAGCCGGTTTTAACTCAATAGAAAAAATAGCCTCTTTAACGCCGGAACACCTTGCCACTTTGCAGGGCGTAGGCGAAAAGACGGCCGAAAAGATTATAGAAGGCGCCAAGAAATATTTGGCACAGCAGCAGGAGGCGGCAGATGACAGCAACGAAGAAAACAACTAATAACGAAAACCCGGAAGAAACCGAGAAAAAGAAAACCGTAAAAAAGGCCGCCCCTAAAAAAACAACGGCGAAGAAAGCCGCAGGAGAAAAAAAGCCCGCCGCCAAAAAGACGACGGCAAAGAAACCCGCGGCCAAAAAAACAGCCGCAAAAAAGCCCGCGGCCAAAAAAACGGCTAAAAAAGCGGAAGAAGCAAAAGAAATTTTGGATACGGTTCAGCACGGAGCGGAACAAAGCGCCACCGCGGAACAAACAAAACCGGCGGAAGTTATAAACGCGCCGGAAAAAGCGCCGGCCCCCGTCCATAAGGAAGAGCCCGCGCCCGTTAAAGAAGAACCGAAAGCCGCCGTTCAGCCGGAAGCAAAACCCCAGCCGGCTCCCGCAGTAAAAGCGGAAGCCAAGCCGGAGCATAAACAGGAGTTTAAACCCTCCGAGCCCAAAGCCGAAGTAAAGCGCGAGTTTAAACCTCAGCCCAAACCGGCTCAGCCCCAGCAGCAAAACAGGCATGAGCACAAAAGGGAAGAGCAGAAACCCGCCGCGCCGGCGCAAAGCAATGAGAAAGTTATAAAAATCTTAGGCCAGCCCACAATTAAAGAGCTTGCCGAAAAGATGGACATCAAAATAAACGACTTTATTAAAAAGCTTATGGGCATGGGGATTTTCGCCACAATCAACCAAAGGCTTGAGCAGGATATGATTGAGCTTGTTGTGGCCGAATGCGGTTTTAAGGCGGAAATCACGCACGAATTTGCCGAAGACAAAATCGCCGCGGAAGATCACGAACAGGAAGATCCCGCTCATTTAAAACCCAGAGCCCCGGTCGTAACCATTATGGGGCACGTCGACCACGGTAAGACCAGCCTTTTGGACGCAATCCGCCATTCCAACGTAGTGGCCGGAGAGTTCGGCGCGATAACCCAGCACATAGGCGCATACAGGGTTAAAACGCCAAAAGGTTATATTTCCTTCTTGGATACCCCGGGCCACGAAGCTTTCACGGCCATGAGGGCAAGGGGAGCGCAAGCCACGGACATAGTCGTATTGGTGGTTTCCGCGACCGACGGCATAATGCCGCAAACCATAGAAGCTATAAACCACGCACAATCGGCCGGCGCGCCGATAATTGTGGCGGTAAACAAAATAGATTTACCCGGCGCAAATCCCGATAAAGTTAAACAGGAACTCGCCAACCGCGGTTTAATCCCGGAAGAATGGCAGGGTAATACAATCTACGTCGAAATATCGGCCAAAAAGAGGATTAACATCGACAAACTTTTGGAAATGATAAGCCTTCAGGCCGAAATAATGGAACTTAAAGCCAACCCGGACAGAAGGGGCGTCGGCGTAATATTGGAAAGCAAACGCGACAATAAACGCGGCGTCGTAGCCACGGTGTTGGTTCAGAAAGGCACAATGAGGGTCGGCGATCCGTTTATAGTCGGCACCAACTACGGCAAAATAAGGGCTTTGATAGACGAACACGGCAAAAGGCTGCCCAGCGCGGGCCCTGCCGTACCGGCGGAAGTCTTGGGTATTAACGGCGAGCCCCCGGCCGTCGGCGATACGCTTTTTGTAACCGAAAGCGAAAAGGAAGCCAAACACATCGCCGAAAAACGCAAACTTGCCCATAAGGAAGAAAAACTCGCTCATCAAAAGCATGTTTCCTTAAGCAGCTTAAAGAGCGATATTGAAGGCAAGAACGTCAAAGAGCTGGCAATAATCTTAAAAGCGGACGTACACGGCTCCATAGAAGCCATAAAAGACGCCATTTTAAGAACACCGACGGAAGAAGTGCAGGTTAAAATCATACACTCCGGCGCGGGCAATGTCAATGAATCTGATATACTTCTGGCAAAAGCCAGCAACGCCGTCGTAATAGCCTTTAACGTTGACAGCGACAGCAAAGCCGCCGAAGAAGCCGAAAAAGAAGGCATTGAAATACGCAAATACAATATTATCTTTGAACTTCTTGAGGACTTGCGCGCCGCTATGGAAGGTTTACTTGAACCCGAAATAGTGGAAGAAAGAGTCGGCCTTGCCACAGTCCGCCAAACCTTTGATTTAAGCTCCGGCTTTGTCGCCGGTTCGTATATCGAAGAAGGCAAAGTGGTGCGCGGCTATGAAGTGCGCGTACTGCGCGGAGGCGAACAGATATACAAAGGCAAGATATCGGGCTTAAAACGTTTCAAAGACGACGTTAAAGAGGTCGAGAAGGGTTATGAATGCGGTATATCCATAGACGGTTTCCGCCAAACAAAACCCGGCGACACCATTGAGTGCATACAAAAGAAAACGATTACAAGAAGAATAAGCAAAATATAATTTGCGATATCGTTTAACTCTGAAAATCCCCGGTTTAAAACCGGGGATTTTTGTATATTCTGTCCCCGGCTATGCCGGTGGATATTTATTTGTTTTATTATTGTTTTACGCGCCCCGGATAGTTCATTCGGCGGGCTTGTTTTCCCCCGCCAATACGCCTGTAATACCATTAAATATCCATAAGCCCACAGGCTGAAGCCTGGGGCATTATGTTCTTATCATAAAAAAAGCCCCGGCTAAGCCGGGGCTTTATCATCTGTAAAACTTAATTATTCGCACTTGCAAGCGGCGGTGTCAAATTCACAGCTCCAGCCGTTGGGATTTCTCCAGCTCCAAGTCCTGGTAAGGACAGTGGTGCCGTCATCACAGGTTTGTTTCTGTTCCTGGCCGTCGTCACAAGTTTTGTTAAAGGCTAAGCATGTATTTTTGTCGGAGCAGTAATGGGTGTCAGTATCCCCTGTGCATTCATAACCGCTGCCGTCGGATTTGCAGGTGCCTTTACAGCTTTGGAAAGAACCCGCCGCGCCGGGAGTGCAGCTGTAAACCGTGCCACATTCGCAGTCACCCCAAGTCGTGCCGGAGCAGGTTTGGTGACAGTCGGTACCCGCGCTGCTGCTGCAGGCTCTCGTTTGGCCGTCGCACCAGCCGGGAATGGGGTTACAGGAACCTTCCCACGTGCAGGTGGTCATATTGCAGGTATAGCTGCCTTCGGTGCCTCCGCCGCAAGTCGGTTGGGGGCCGGAGCATCCGCTCGGGCAAGGATCCGGCTCGGGCTCTTCGGTAGGAATTTCGACATCGCAAACTTCATCGGCCGTACCTATAATATCGCCGAAGCTCGTGCAGACATTGCCATCGCAGCCGAGGCCCGCGGTTTCATAACCGGTTGAGAAAGTAAATATAGCGTTATCGCTGCCCGGCTTTCTATACTCTACTCTGGCACAGGCATTTGTTCCGTCCAAAGCCACATAGTACTTATCGTTTACGACGACATAACTGCTGTTTGCGGTTTCTTTGTTATTCGTCAACTTGCCGAGCTGGCTTATATCAGTTACATACGTCTGCCTAGATGCAAAATTCTTTATTTGTTTGCTCCTGACGATTTCAAGCAAATTCACGGCCTCGGTCGCTCTGGCCTTGGCGATAGATTTGCTGAATACCGGATAGGCTATCGCGGCAAGTACGCCGACGATGATTACCGTTACCAGTACCTCCATCAAAGTGAAACCCTTTCTGCCCTTTAAGGACTTTTCTTTTTTCCTAAGCATACGCTTTTCCTCCACCCGGGTCTTTCTATAAGTATATCCGAAATATAATACTTATGCAATATTTCTTAAATCAGTATAAAAAAATTAATTCGTCAATGCAAGCGGATTTTTGATTTTCGCAAAAACGCCGCATAAAACCGCCGCGCCGCCGTTTTTTAACTTGTTAAAATGAAACTAATTTAATAAAATAAATAATGTATATGGAATGCTTCCCCATAATAATTTCAGCGCCGTCAGGCGGAGGTAAAACCTCAATAGTCAGCCGTCTTTTGGAGGACGGCAAACTCTCGCGCGTGATAACTGCTACCACCAGAGCGCCTCGGAAGGGCGAAAAGAACGGGAAGGATTATCACTTTTGGTCCGAAAAGCAATTTGAAAACGCCGTAAAAAAAGACGAAATGGCCGAATGGGCCAAGGTACACGTAAATTATTACGGCATACCGAAAAGTTCTTTGGACAAGCTTATAAAACGCGGCAAACACCCGGTTTTGGTAATAGACGTACAGGGCGCGAAAACCGTAAAGAAAATTTATAAAAACGCGGTTTCCATTTTTATAACGCCGCCGAGCTTTGCCGAACTTAAAAAAAGAATAGCCGCCCGCAACGACGGCACCACGGACGTCAAAGCCCGTTTGGAAAGCGCGAAAAAAGAACTTAAATGCATAAAAAATTACGATTATTTGGTAATCAACAACGTGTTTGAACAAGCCGTCGCGGATTGCCGCGCGATAATACAAGCCGAAAGACTGAAAGTGAAAAGACAAAAAAAATTTTAATAAGACAAAAGCGCAGGAGAAGAAAATGGCTAAACAAGACAATGACGTTGAAAATAAATTGGTTGACTTTAACGGCGACAAATACAACATGGTGGTTTTGGCTTCCATGTGGGCGAAAGTGCTTAAGAAAAAAGGCGAATACAAAAATCAGCCCGACGCCACGGTAATTAAAGTAGCTTTGGACGACATTCTTACGGGCAAAGTCACCAAAGAGATGGTTCTGCAAGGCTCCACCGACGCTTTGGCCCAGCAGAAACGCGAAGAAGAAGAAGCCCGCAAAGAGGCCGAAAGAAAAGCCAAAGAACCCCTTAAATTATAATGACTCAAGAGCTTAAAGAAATAGCCCAAGGGCTTAAAGCTTTCCTCTTAAACGCGGAGGAGGACGAAATAATTTTAAAAGCAGCCTTAAACCAAGAAAAGGCTGCTTTTAATTCCATGAAGACACGCGCAAATGAAACGGCGGATAAAAACGCCGGCGAAGTTTTGCGCCGGGAAACCGCTTCCGCCGCGCAAACCGCGCCGATACCGGCAAAAGAACAGGAAAAATCCGCCGAGATTATGACACAAAACACCCAAAAAACCGAAACGCAAATTTCAAACGCTCCAGCTGACAAAGCCGCGGAAATCGCCTATATAGCCGACATGATAAAAAACTGCCAAAGATGCGACCTGGGCAAAACGCGCATAAAAGCCGTTCCGGGCGAAGGCAATATCAATGCAAAAATAATGTTTGTCGGCGAAGGCCCCGGTTATGAAGAAGACAGGCAGGGCAGGCCTTTTGTGGGCAGAGCGGGCCAGCTCCTTGATAAAATCATAGCGGCTATGGGCTTTAGCAGGGAAGAAGTTTTTATAGCCAATATCGTAAAATGCCACCCTATGGTGGATCCTTCAAACCCGGATAAACGCTCCAACGACCGCGCACCGAAATCCGACGAAATAGCCGTCTGCAGAAGATATCTTGAACAGCAAATCAAAACAATTTCACCCGATTACGTAGTGGCTTTGGGCGGCGTCGCGGCGAAAACTTTGATAAGCGAAGTTCAGCCTTTCGGTTCGGTAAGAGGCAAAATTTTCGATTTGAAGCTATCCTGCGTAACATTGGATAAGCCGGTAAAAATCCTGGCGACTTTCCACCCCGCGGCTCTCCTCAGGAACCCCGGCTGGAAAAAAGACGCCTGGGAAAACCTTAAAGTGCTTTTGGCCGATATGGGCAGAAAGCCGGCTTCAAAATAAACTTTATGAATATATCCGTCTGCATTCCCGTGGCTTTAAATATGGCTTTTGATTATATTCTGCCGTCGGAATTGGAAGATTGCGCCGCTTTGGGCCTCAGGGTTAAGGTTCCTTTCGGCAAAGCCGTGCAGACGGGTTACATAACCGCTTTAAACACCACGCCCAAATTGCCGCCGACAGTCAAATTGAAAAAGATTATCGCCATAGAGGACAAACGCCCTTTTTACGGGCCGGAGCTTTTCCCCCTCGCAAAGTTTATAGAACAGAACTACGCCAACACTTTGGGCGAAACTCTGGGCGTTTTGATACCGTCGATATTCAACCAGAAAATGCTGGATTCCTACAAGGAACCGGCCCCTGCCGATTTACCCTTTTTCTACCCAGCCGGGGAATATACGCCGGAACAAAAAAACGCTTTAAAAAACGCCCGCGAAAATCAAATAAATCTTTTTTACGGGGCCAATCTTTCCGGCAAGACGGAAGCCGCGCTCTCTTTGGCTTATGACGTTTTAAACGACGGCGGACAGGTTCTTGTTTTGGTGCCGGACGTAATAAGCTCTGCCAATTTGATTGAGGTAATAAATAAAAAATTCGGCGCGGAGCATATACATCTTTGGCACAGCAAAGTGCTTTTAAGCCGCAGGAAACCCGCCGCCGCGGAAATGCTTTTGGGCAAGCCATGCCTTACGGTAGGCACGCGCTCGGCCTGCCTTTTGCCGTTTAAAAACCTTAAACTTACGATTATCTTCCGCGAAGAAAGCAAAGACTTTAAACAGGAAGACGCCAAGCCTTATTACCACGCCAGGGAAGTGGCCGTGGAAAGGGCGAAGCTTACCGGCGGAAAAGTGATTATGGTAAGCGCGACGCCTTCTTTGGAAACGCTTAAACTTAAAGAAGACGGTGCGCTGAAGGCCTCCCTTTTTACAAAGCCTTTGCCGGCTTTCACTAACAATACGGAAGTTATAATCGCGCCGAAAAACGGGAAAAAGTCGAAATTAATTTCCGACGTTTTGGCCGAAGCCTTGCATCAAAATATGCTTAGAGGCGGGCAAAGCCTTGTGATTTTAAACCGCCTAGGTTACAGCGGGATTTACGCCTGCCTCAATTGCGGAGCTTACGCAAAATGCAAAAAGTGCGGAGCTTTTTTAAGCAGAGTAAAAACGCTTAAAGAAGATTACCTTATCTGCCGCAAATGCGGACATAAAGAAACTCTGCAGCAAGTATGCCCGGTATGCAAGAACGAAATTTTCCGTTCACACGGGGGAGGCACTCAAGCCGCGGCGGAGGAAATTTACAAGCTTTTCCCCCAGGCGCGCGTTTACAGGCTTGATTCCCAAACGTTAAATACAAAAAAGTCGGAAGGACATTTTGTTGAAGAAGCGTTAAAAGACGGACAGGCGGATATAATAGTCGGCACGAATCTTGCGCTTAACGCCGGGCTCGGCGGAGGGAAAATCAATCTTGCGGCTTTGCTGGACGCCGACACGGAATTAAATGCCGCCGATTTCCGCGCGGCGGAGCGTTTCGCGCAGACTTTATTCGCGCTTAAAAGCCGCCTTAACAGATATAAAAACGCAAAATTGTTTATACAAACTTCAAAAAGCGATTTATTTGATTTCAATCTGCTAAAAGATAACAAATATCTTGAATTTGCACAGGCGGAGGCTCAGTTCCGACGGGACTTCGCCTTTCCGCCTTATACGAAACTCGTCAAACTGCTGATAAGCGCAAACAACGAAAAAGACTTAAACGCTTACGGCGATATGACGGCCAAAGCCCTGCGCGAAGCTTACGGCGCGTTCATGGATATAGAAGGCCCCGTTAAATGCGGAGCGCAGTCCAAAGAATTATGCCGGCAGTATTATCTTATCAAAAGCGCGGACGACGATATGCTTAAAGGTTTTTTAAACACTTTGTTAAATAACAAGCCGCCTAAAAAGATACAGCTTAAAGTATTGGCCGATCCTTATAATTTCATTTAGTAAAATGATAGAATATATTATATTTAAGTTAAATGCGGGAGTTTTCATATGGAAGTCAAAGAGGCGTTAAAACTTTTAAAAAGAGGCACCATAGATTTAGTCAGCGAGGCCGAGCTTGAAAAGAAGCTTACAAGCGGCAAAAAGCTTATAGTAAAATTGGGCTGCGATCCCACAAGTTCAGATTTACACTTTGGGCACAGCGTGGTTTTAAACAAACTGAGAACCTTTCAGGATTTGGGGCATACCGCCGTATTGGTCATAGGCGATTTTACCGCCGGAGTCGGCGATCCTTCCGGCCGCGACAGCACACGCCCCATGCTCAGCAGAGAACAAATTTTGAAAAACGCCAAAACTTATACGGACCAGGCTTTCAAAGTGCTTGATCCGGCTAAAACAATAGTCCGCTTTAACAGCGAATGGCTTGATCCTTTCATTACCACCAAAGAAATTTTGGCTACGCTTTCCAAAGTAACCATGGCGCAAGTGCTGGAAAGGGACGATTTTAAAAAGAGAATGAAAGCCGGCAATCCCATAAGCGTGCTTGAAGTTATGTACAGCCTTTTCCAAGGGCAGGACAGCGTCGCTTTAAAAGCGGACGTGGAACTCGGCGGGACGGACCAGATTTTTAACCTGCTTGTGGGAAGGCAGCTTCAGAAAAACAACGGGCAGGAGCCGCAAGTCGTTATGACGATGCCGCTCTTGGTCGGAACCGACGGCGTAAAGAAAATGTCCAAATCATACGGCAATTACATAGGCCTTAACGATACGCCGGAAGATATGTTCGGCAAAATAATGTCTGTTTCCGACGAACTTATGATGCAGTATTATGAACTTCTGACCATAGAAAACTTGGACGAAGTAAAACAAAAGCACCCTATGCAGGCAAAAAAAGATTTGGCTAAGATACTGGTAACCCGTTTCCACGGGGAAGAAGGCGCCAAAGCCGGGCTGGAGCATTTTGAAAAGGTTTTCTCCAAAAAGGAAAACCCGGACGATATGCCGGAATTTAAAAACGCCGAAGGCAAATTGATATCGGCCGTACTTATCGAAGCCGGCATAGCAAAAAGCAAAAACGAAGCCAGACGCCTGATAGACCAAGGCGCGGTTAAAATAAACGGCGAAAAAGCCGCTCGCGACGAGGCTGTCGTCTTGGATAAAGACTGCGTTTTGCAAGCCGGCAAAAGACATTTTATAAAGCTTGTTAAATAGGAATTAATGAAAAAAATTTTTCTGATTTTATTTGCTTTGATTATTATCGCGGCGTTGCCGCTTTCCTTCGGCGCGTATAAATACTTTAACACGGAAGGCGCGGAAACGGAAGTTACAATCCCCCCCGGCGTCAGCGCGGGCAAAATAGCGCAGCTGCTTAAAGACGAAGGCGTAATTAAAAGCACGCTTTGGTTTAAGATATGTCTTAAATTCAGCGGGGCCGCGCCTATGCTGAGAAGCGGCGTTTTTACTCTAAAGAAAAATATGCCGGCAAGTAAAGTTATTTGGCGGCTTATAAACGATTCGGGCACAAAGGATTTTAAAGTTAAAATTCTTGAAGGCTGGCGCATAGAGGAAATCGCCGAAGAATTGGAAAAGAACGAAATTATAAAAGATAAATACGCTTTTATAAATGCGGCGAAAGAGGGCGGCTATGAGGGATTTTTATTCCCCTCCACTTATATGCTGCCCAAGGATATGAATCCAAGCGAGGTCATAGCTTTAATGCTGGCCGAATATGAAAAGAATATCCGCCCGCTTACGGCTAAGTACCAAGGCAAGCTTACGGAGAAAGAAATCCTTACAATAGCCTCAATAGTGGAAAGGGAAGCCGTCATAGATGCGGAAAGGCCGAAAATAGCCGCGGTGTATTTAAACCGCGTCAAAATAGGCAAAAAGCTGGAGGCCGACCCTACCGTTCAATACGCTTTGGGCTACAATGCGCAAGAGGGACGCCACTGGAAAAAGGGCCTTACTCTTAAAGATTTAAGGGTGGATTCCCCTTACAACACTTACCGCTATAACGGCATACCGCCCGGGCCGATAGCCAGCCCGAGCGTCAATTCCGTTAAGGCCGTTTTAAACCCGGAGCCGGATTTTGAAGCTTTGTATTTTGTTGCGGATAATGAAACGGGCGGGCACATTTTCAGCAAGAACTATCATCAGCATTTGCAAAGCATAAGAGCGGTAAGAAAAAAGAAATAGACACTTAAGAATTTACCGGCCGAAAAAATACCCCCCAGGGCTTTTACCCGGGGGGGTATTTTTAATAAAACAAAACGTCAGAAATTAAAAGCAATCTAAATGCTGATAACGCGGGAAGAAGATCCCCCTTTGCCGTAAGGCAGGGGAACGGGATAAGGCGTAAACAGTATCTTGCCGTCTTTTACTTCAACGCTGCCCCACCGGGGGCGGCCTTCAATATTCAGCATGGCGGAAACACCGACAATTTCCGAAGCGGGCAAATCAGTTGAGCGGGCCGTATTCCTTACTTCTTTTACTACATAATCCCCCTCAAAACGATTTACTTTAAACACTACCGGCACTTTTGTTTTGCTTTCGGGCAAATTGCCCTGGGCGTATAAAACAGCCAAAGAAATATCTTCCGTAAAGAATAAAGCCCTCACGTCTTTTTGCTCGGCTATGCTCATACTGAGCGCGCTTTGCGGTTTTGTATCCCGTACGCGCATTCCGTTTTTGGCGATATCGGCGATTTCTTCCAAGGTTAGGGCCATACCTCTGTAATAAAAGGGGCCGGCTTCATAGAAGTTATTTTCCAAACGAGCAGAAGGCACATGCATAGCGGCTTCAAAGTTTACGGCGTATTTATCCGTTTCTTCAGAGCCCAATGTATAAGATTTACTGCCGGCTACAGGCAAAGTTCTGCCGGCGTCTTCGGAAGAAGAAGCATATCCCCTTTTATTCTTCTTCGGCAGAGGCTCATAGGGTTTAAATATCACCGTCTTTCCGTTTACAGTCAGTTCCCCCCACTGGGCTTTGCCGTCTATTTTAATTAACGCGGCCATACTTTCTATTCTGGATGCCGGGATATCGCTCTTTTTGGCTACGCTGCCGTTGGGGTTTGTAAAATCAGGCTTAAAAGCTTTCACCCTGACGAGAAGCAAAATATTTTCCCCGCCGTCGGAAAGCTTCGGCGAGGTGTAAACAATAGGCTCGCTGACGTTACTTGCGAAAAACATCATTTTTGTTTTTCTGTCCCAAAGATTCGTGCCGAGCTTTGTATCTTTTACGCGCAGGCCGTTCTCGCTGATATTTAGGACGTCTTCCAAGTTAAGCGCCATAGCGCGGTACAAATAACCGTCTTGCTCAAAATACTCTTCCAATTCGTCCTCGTGTATTTTTATAACGTCATCAAATTTAATTCCGTACTGCGCGGGATTGGAAAGATCCAGTTTGCTGCCGCTCAGCCCCACCGCCGTTTGCGGGGCCGGCAGCCCCGGCTCGGGCAGGCGCGCATTTGCGGGTTCCGCTGATTTGCCGCGGATATTATCGGGATGCAAATTATAGGGATACACGGCTGTGCTTACATCTTCTTTAAGGCCCAAAGAGCGCAAAGCCTTTTCGGAATCTTCCAAGTCCATCATATCCGAAACGCCGAAAAGTTCATAATCAAGCAAAGTTATTTTAAGCTTGCCCGAAGAAGTGCGGCGGAAGTGAAGATTTCCGCGTATATCGGTATGATAAAAGCCGAGAGTGTTTAAATCTTTGTAAAAAGCCACAACCTGCAGCCATTCTTTATCCGTTATCGGGGCGCCGTTAAGCAAGGCCAAATCATCCGCTTTTAATCCGGCTTGAGTAAAACCGCTTGTATCTACGGAACTCATAATAAAAGGAGTATCGTGCATATAAAAGCGGGGATTTAATTTTCTTACGCCAGCGATACCGCTTTTTAACGCCTCCTGAAGTTCCGGCGACAGCCCGGAAAGATCCGCCGCAAGAGGCCTGGAATATTCAATATCCAGCAAATCATATTTTTTAAGGAGATTATTTTCCTTTATAATTGCGTCAAGCTGAATGCCTCTTTGCAATTCCTCGGGCGTACCGTATTTGACGTAGCCTATCGTCCTGCCGTCGGAGGAAGAAGCCCTCCATACGGAACGCAGAATCCCGTCGTCGGTTTCCACCAAATCAATTTGTTTTATATCGGAAACACTTAATTCAGCGGGCTTTTCAGCCGGCGAAACATTGCGCGGAGCGGGCGAATAACCGCTCAAAGCGAGGTTGGCGCCTTCTCTTTGGAATACCGCGGCATTAGTGTGCGGCGGAACATATACGTCAGTTTTATAAGGTTTAAAAGTAAATCCGCCGTCGGGGCTTTTGAAAAGCTGTCCCCAGCTTTCACCCCCGCCTATATTAAGCAGCGCGCTTACGCGGGCGATTCTTTCCGGCGGGACGTCTTTGCCGGTAAACATACCGTGGACATTTACCAAAGTATTATGCTTGCCCAGCCCCGTAACGTCCACCACTACCGGGAATCCCTTCTCCGCGCCGAGGCTGTTCGTAGCATACTGCGCCGAAACCATTGCATAAGGGCTGAAAGAAATGGCCTGCAATTTGGTTCCCGGCGTAACCTGCGGGGCCAAAATGGCAAGGTTTTGATCGGGCATATCGACTTTTCTCAAGCCGTTTTCCATAATATTGGTTATCTCGCTTTCGCTTAAAGACATTCCGCGGTGCAAATAAGTTTTAACATTCGTAAAAGGAAACTGAGGATACGATCCATGGGATTTTAACTCCACGCGGTAAGGATCCAAAGACTTTAAATTAAAAGTTTCACCGGTATAAGAAAGCGGAATATAAACCCTATGGCTTGCCCCTTTGGCGTAAAGACCGCTCAAAACGGATTTGGGGCTTAATCTGAAAATTTTAGTCCCGAGCCAAAAACGAAAATTCTTCCAGCCTTCGGACATAGGTTTTACTTCATGCGCTTTTTGAGCCTGCCAAGCAGCCGGGCCGCTTACATCGGCAAAACGCCGCATTGTATGGGCGTAATTATCCGCAAGGGCGGGATATCTGGCGATAAAAGCGTCAAGATCGAAATAAGGATCCATAAATTTGATTTTAAGAGTTTGACGCATGAAGTCCTTTATCACTGAATATCTTACGGCCAAAGTCAAATCCCTTTTGGGAACTATACTGTTGGATAGGCCGAAAAGCGCGCCGTCTTCCGATATTAAAGGCGCGCCGCTGTTGCCCGGGCCGGTGCTGCCGGAAAGAGCGTAATATCCCAAAGAATGATTGAAGCTTTTAGGCTTTTCCGAAGAGGCGGAGCCGTGCTCCAAATAAAATCTGTTGTAAAGTAATTTATGGTCCTTAAAGGTAAACATTCTGCCCTGCCAGCCGGCACTGAAAAGCGGCATTCCTATTTTAGGAGCCCGGCGCGCAAGCTGCAAAGCGGTATACGGCTTTAAGAAGTCGGCTTCCCTGGGGACGAGCAAAGCCAAATCATATCCGTCCAGCGCGCTGTGTGCGAAGACGTCCGCAATGCCGCGTTTGCCGGAAGGAGAAATTAATATTGCGGGGCCGGCATCTTCGGAAAGGACATGTCCGGCGGTAATAACGGCGTCAAAACCGCGGTAATTTATATATGCGCCCGTGCCGTAACGAGATCCGCTTTCCACCCTGAATACGGAAGAGTTAAAAATATCTCTTACGCTTACGGGCGCGGAAAGCAGGCGGGAACGGACATCGGAAACTTTCTTTAACGGATTTGCCAAAGACACGGCCGGGGTTTCCGCGCCGGTCTTTTTAATCAAATTAAGATAGAAATCGCTAAATCCCGGCATCGTG
>NZ_CALGEO010000075.1:0-1528 GCF_937881865.1 Candidatus Proelusimicrobium excrementi | reverse complement strand
CCCGCGTATCCGACCGAAGCAAAAATCAAAATTTGCCTAAATATTAAAGCTTGCTAACCGCGAGCACGCAATATCTCGCGAGGAAACCCAAACCTACCCCCCCCATTCTTAATTTACTATAATTATATATATGAATTTCCAAGATATTATACACGAACTCCAAACCTATTGGAAGAAACAAGGCTGTATAGTCGTACAGCCTTATGACGTTGAAAAAGGTGCGGGCACTTTCAACCCCGCAACCTTCTTCGGCTCGCTTACAAGCAAACCGACAAAAGCCTGCTATGTGGAACCGTGCAGAAGGCCTGCCGACGGCAGATACGGGGAAAACCCAAACAGGCTCGGCAAATATTATCAATTTCAAGTAATACTCAAACCCGCGCCGGAAAATGTGCAGGAACTTTACTTAAATTCTTTAAAAGCCATCGGGCTGGACCCCAAAATCCACGATGTCCGCTGGATTGAAGACGATTGGCAGTCCCCCACACTCGGCGCAAGCGGAGTGGGCTGGGAAATTTGGCTTGACGGCATGGAGATAACCCAGTTTACATACTTCCAAATTATGGCCGGGAACACTTTAAAGCCCATTACTGCGGAAATAACTTACGGGCTTGAACGCATCGCCATGTACTGCCAAAAGAAAGACACCATTTTTGACATTATGTGGAATGACGACACCACCTACGGCGAACTTGTAAAAGAGAGCGAAAAGCAATTCTCCCACTATAATTTTGAAGAAGCCGACGTGGAAAACTTAAGGCGTTACGTTCTGGAAAACGAAGAAGAATGCAAAAAACTTTGCAAAAAAGGGCTTTATCTGCCGGCCTACGACTGCGCGATGAAAGTTTCCCACTACTTCAACACATTGGAAGCGCGCGGCGCGATTTCAGTATCGGACAGAACAAATATCATAGCCAAAATAAGGGGCTTGGCCAAGCTTTGCGCCGCCGAATACATCAAAGCCAACGAGCCTAAGGAAGAAACCATATGAACAACGCACTTTTAGAAATAGGAACCGAACATCTGCCGGCCCGCTTCCTGCTGCCGACATTGGAGCAGTTGAAAAACAACGCCGACACAATTTTACAGGAGCACAGGCTTAAATACGTCAGCCTGCAAACTTTCGGCACTTACAGAAAATTAGTCTTGGAAATAAAAGATTTGGCTTCCGTATCGGAAGATATTCAAAAAGAAGTTAAAGGGCCTCCGGCGAAACTCTTAAAAGACGCCGAGGGCAACTATACCCCCCAAGCCGCCGGTTTCGCCGCAAAGAACGGCCTTAAACCCGCCCAGCTTGTTACGGTTGAAACCGAAAAGGGGCCCTTCATTTACGCGAAAGTTAAAATCAAAGGCGAAAAGACCCAAAAGCTTTTGCCGGGCATTTTTACGGAAATAATAAAAAGTTTGAACTTCCCCAAAAACATGGTTTGGGAAGACAGCTGTTTCCATTTTGCCCGCCCGATAAGGAGCATTTTGGCGCTTTACGGGGATAAAGTGGTCAAATTTGAAATCGCCGGCGTAAAATCCA
>NZ_CALGEO010000074.1:0-1683 GCF_937881865.1 Candidatus Proelusimicrobium excrementi | reverse complement strand
AAAGTCCGCCGGTGCCGGGTAGATATATCCAAGGGCGTATTTGTTTGCTCTGGCCTGCTCCCAGCCCGCCGGATACTGCAGATTAAGGTCCACTCCCCTTATATTAGCCTTCCAGTCATCGGGGAAGCTTCCGCCTACGGCAAAAATATATTTAAAGCCGTATGGCAGAGAATAATGAAAGGCGTAAATCTTTAAATAAGACTAATTCCGCTTTATATAAAAGCCGCCCGAAATAAAATTCGGACGGCTTTTTTGTTTTCAAAACCGGCTTATCGCAAAAAATATTTATTTGGATTTGGCGGTTTTATCCTCCCCGGGTTGTGGGGCTTTTGCGCTTTTTTCTTTCGATTCCGCGCCGGCTGAGGGGGCACCGTCCTCCCCGTTAACGTATACGACGGAAGTTTCCAGATCAAAAGAAGGTGAAGCTACGGGCGTTTCTTCCGCGGCGGTTTTGTTTTTAAACAGGCTTTTGCCTAAAATCATGGCTCCGCCGGTAAACATGAAAGGCACCAATACCGTCGCCTGCAAAGAACCGAGGATATTTCCGGCCAGGCTCAGCACCGTACCGCCTATGGCCGCCGCGCTGGATAAGCTGAATATAAGCAGCGTGGTGTTGGCGGCTTTTTCCCCTCTTCCTTTAAGCGTGGCGTTCAAAAGAGGCGGAAAGAGGTTTGCGTCGCCTATAAAGAACATAGCCGCGCCGGCAAGGCCTAAAGGGGACATCCCGCCCAGCGCCAATGCGCTCAGGCCGCCTGCGGCCAAAGCCCCGGATATTTTATAAGTGGAATTTGAAGAAAGTATCCCACGTTTCTGCAGTTCCCCGCAGATAAGCCTGGCCGCGCCCATGGTGGCGTAAATCAGGACTCCGCCCAATATGTTTGGCATATCGGAAAGTACGCCGTAATGTTCCTGCGCCAGAGAAAATACGAGCAATGACGTGGTAAGCTCCCCGGCTTCTATCATGGCGAAGGCTAAAGCCGCTTTGCGCGCTTCTTTATCCTTGAGGAACATCTGCGCCAAAGCTTTAAGGCCGTTGTCGCCTTTTGATTCCGGGATAGGCACATCCTTATAATTGCCTTTAAATATGCTCCTTACAGCCATAAGGCTTAACGGGGCCAAAAGCAAAGGAAACGTAACCGCGCTGTTTACTTCCCCTAATCCTAAAGACTGGGAAAACCAGTTCAGTATGGGGCCGAACTCAAGGAACAGTATCGTACCCGCGCTTCTGGCCATGGTCGTCTGCGTTGTCAGAGAAAGGGCCTTTTGCGTGTCGAAGTTCGTATCTATCATCGGGAACATGGTGGCGTATTTTATTTCATTGCCCAAGGATATAAGCGTTATTCCGGAGAGGGAGGTTAAAAGCCCGGCCGCGCTTGCGTCTGCGGTAAAGCCGTTAAGCCCGCCGAATATCGTCATACCTACGCCTAAAGCCGTAGCCGCGGAGGCCGCTTTTGCCGGATTCGTTACTCCGTATTTTTTAAAGAAGTACCCCATAAAAGGCACCGCCATGGCCGGCAAATAGCTTATAAAGCTGATTATGGTGTTTGTGGCCGCGGTATCCAAATTATACACTTGGCTTATCATCGGGGCCGTGGCCGTAACGGTGGTGGCCGCAAGGAAGTTGTATATAAATGCTGAAGCCTTGGGGCCGGAGTCTTTTTTGCCCAAAAGCCAGCTTGATCC
>NZ_CALGEO010000073.1:0-2950 GCF_937881865.1 Candidatus Proelusimicrobium excrementi | reverse complement strand
CGCCGGGACAGAAGATAGAAGCACCGGCTAAAGAGGAAATTAACGAAGCGGCGGAATTTGACGACCCTTTCGCTGATTAATTTCCCCGGGGCGGGCCGTATCCTCTCCCGCCCCGACCCAAAAATTAAGGAGATAACATGGCAGAAACAAAAAATAAACCAATCAAAAGTTACAGGCTGGGCAATGTGGAAGCCTCCGTTTGGCCCAATAAAAACCCAAAAGACGGAAGCCTTTATTTTAGTTTTAACTTTCAAAAAAGTTACAAAAACAAAGACGGCGAGTGGGTGCAGACGGGCTTTTATAACCGGGGCGATTTAGCCTATTTGGCTATCTTAGCTCAAAAAATACTTTGCGAAGAAATAAGCCCTATCGAAAGAAAAAAATCGGCGGCGGCCTCAAGCGCGCAAGCGCAATACGAGCCGGAACCGCCGGCGGCGGATAGTTATGACGACGCGCCATTTTAAGGAGGTAAATTTATGACGGAACACGCGGTACAAACCCAAATTTGCCAAACGCTCAGGCGGCTTAATATGTTCTTTTTTAAAATCCCGAACGAACAGAAATTTAAGCAGTATAATCCGGCGGCCTATGCGTCCAAAATGAAAGCGGAAGGCTTTAGGGCCGGCGCGCCGGATTTGGCGGTGCTTTTGCCAAACGGCGTAACTTTATGGCTTGAAGTCAAAAGGCCGGCGGCTTACGGTATAGGCAAGAGCGGCAAGCAAATAATAATCAGCCCGGCGGGTAAGCAAAGCGCGGCGCAGATTGAGTTTGAAAGGGAAGTAAAACTTTTAGGGCACCTTTATTACGTTGTACACAGCCCGGCGGAAGCTTTTAAAGCTTTGGAAGACGCGAAGAATCTTTCGGCCGGGAGCGTAAAAATAGGCGGCACGAATTAGGCGGTATTTATGGCGGAAAAAAATTCTTTTATCTTGCATTTGAAGTATGGAAGCATATTTGCCGAAATGTCCGATAAGCAAGCCGGAGTATTAATCAAAGCGATATTTAATTATATTGCCACGGGCAAGACAATGGAGGGCTTAAACGATGTTGAGGTGAAGACGGCTTTTAAGTTCATAAAGCTGGATTTGGATTATAACAATGCCAAATATACCGAACTTTGCGAAAAGCGCGCGGCTTGGGGTAGGAAAGGCGGCAAGCCTAAAAAGGCAGAAGCAGAAGCTTTCACGGAAAGCATAAGCTTACAAGATAAGCATAAGCCCCCTTATGCTTTAAACGAAAGCATAAGCAAACATAATGATGTTGTAGTTGATGTTGATAATGATGTTGATAAACTACAACTACTTACTGCGGCAGATGCCGCAGGGCAAGCGGAAAAATCCCCAAAACCCAAGAAATTAAACAACCTGCAGGAGTTTTCAAACCGGGTAATTGCGGAATTTGAGGATTTGCAAACGCAAAATCAGATAAGCGTTTGGTTTAAGCGAAATTGCCGTAATTTATCGGACATCTTGAAGTTTTGCGGCGGGGATATTGATATCGGCCTTGAATGTATTGCCGTTTGTGTGGAACGGCTGGAAAAAGCCGGGCTTAAAGGCGGGTATGAAGCCGTCTGCAGGAACTTGCCCGACTATTACCGAGAGGCCTGCCAAAGAGTTAAAGCGAGGGTAAAGAATGCACAGGAAAACAACTGAAGATATTTTTAAAACGCCGCCGGCAAATGCTTGCAATAAGTGCTGGCAAGATAAGCACGGCGCTTATATGAGCCTGCCGGTTTTCTTGGAAGCGGAAGATTCTTACAAGCCGCATATCCTGCTTTGTTATAAGGCGGTTTGCCCAATTTGCGGCGACGTTAAGATTTATTGCCGGGCGGCGGATTTCCCCAAAACGGGCATTTACCGTTTAAGCGGCGATATCCCGGATTTTAATTTGCGGTTTTGGCCCGAACTTAAAGGCATAGACTTTAACGGGTTTATATCCCTTATGCTGGCAGAGCCAAAGCGGCAGTATTACACGCCGGACGAACTGCCGCGCGAGATTTTCGGCCACAGGGCAGAGTTTTATGAGCCGCAGGCAGAATCGGCTTTGCCTTTGTAGAACAAGATATAGAACAGAAAAATAATTTAGAACATCTAAACGGCGATGAACGGCGTTTATTACGCGTTTTGTTCTAGGTTTTTGGAGGAAAATGGAAATTAAAGGGAAGGTACATTGTTTCTTTGAGCAGAGTGGTACATTTAAGAACGAATTTATCAAATTGGGGATACCGGCCGAGGATTATGACGTGCAAAATAACTTCGGGCAGACAGACCACGTAATTGATTTGTTTGCAGAGATAGAGAAAGGGTATGAAGGGAAACAAAGTATATTTGACAATATAACCAAAGATGATTTGATAGTGGCTTTTTACCCTTGCATTTATTTTTGCGAAAAATCACAATGGGCATTTACTTTTGCATATCTGAATTATCGTATGCTAACAGATTTTCAAAAAATAGAAAAGATTTTAGAACGTGAAAACAATCGGCACTATTTCTATTCGCTGTTATTGAAGTTAGTCGGCGTGTGTGAACATAAAGATATTAGAATTATAATTGAAAACCCATACACACAACCACATTTTTTGACAAATAATTTTGCGTTGCCACCTGCTTTTATAGATGAAGACCGTAGTCGTAGGGGGGATATAAGAAGAAAACCGACCCAATACTTCTATTTTAATTGCGTGCCTACTTATGGCGAGAGTTACCAGCAAACGCCAAAAGACAAAATCCTGTCGCACGATTATTTGAAGGGTGGAAAGCACGCTGGCTTATGTAGTGAAGAACGCAGTATGATTTACCCCGACTATGCAAGAAATTTTATTTGTGATTTCATTCTTGGCAAAGAGCAAAAAGGAAGCCAAATGCAGTTATTTAATTTTGAGGAGCAGAAAAAATGAACGAAAATGAAAAATTGGCGTTGCAAGAACGCATCATCGAAGCACTGAAAA
>NZ_CALGEO010000072.1:0-4179 GCF_937881865.1 Candidatus Proelusimicrobium excrementi | reverse complement strand
ACGGCCTCCGTACGGAGGCCGCTAAATGGAGCGGGCGAAGAGAATCGAACTCTCGTCTCAACCTTGGCAAGGTCGCGTTCTACCATTGAACCACGCCCGCGTAAATCTTGTATAAATATTATAACATAACAAAACAACTTTTGCAAAGATTTTTAATCAAATATTTGCGCGGCGGCATTTCTGGTCGCCGGAATTTCCGAAAGAACCTTCTTAAGACTTTGGTTTTTCAAATAAGGAGCCAAAGTTTGATTCCCCGAAATAAGCTGTTTTGCTTTGGCCGGATTGCCCAAATAATATTTGGCCGCCGGCGTCGAAAAAACATAAGACATTATTTTGCTTTTCATAAGGCTTCTTAAAAGGCGTTCGTTTTTGAGCACGCCCTGAACAGCCGGATTATTGACGAATTTATCCACGGCATAATCCTGGGAAGAAACTAAATCGTAAATTTTAAGATAATTTGACGTAATTTCATGCACGTCTTTGCGTGTTGAAAAGCCTTTTAAAACGTCGTCATTGTCAAAAACCACTTCTATAACCTGCGGCATATTCAAGTTGGTCATGACGGTGTTCATTAAAGAAAAGGGCGTCGCGCCGACGCTTTCAAATTCGGCCGGGGTCATCATAACGATATTATTGATGTTTACGGAAACTATCGCCGAACCTATATTGCTGAACTTGCCCCTCATACCGCCGCCGGCGGGATTATTCTGCGCCAAATCGCCGTAAGAAAATTCGTCCCGTTCGACGAACTCCGCGGTGTCGGATTCAAAAGATTTAAGCTGTTCCGCGGTAATATACCTTTCCGGCGACTGCGCTTTTTTTGCATACCACATTACCGGCAGCAACAACAAAAGCGCGAAAACCGCCACCCCTGCAACTTGCAATAAATATGTCTGTTTTTCTTTATCCATAACATTATTTTAACATAAAATGATATTATTTTTTAAACGCCGAAAGGAGCTTTAAAATGAAATCTCATACCGAATATCTTACGTTAAGAACGCCGGAAAGATACCAAATAGTAAATATTACCGGCCAAGTGCAAGAAGCTTTGGAAAAAAGCGGCATACAAGAAGGCCTTTGCCTTGTAAATTCCATGCATATAACTTCAAGCGTGTTTATCAACGACAATGAACTCGGTCTTCATCAGGATTTTATCCGCTGGGTGGAAAAGCTGGCCCCTTATGACATCAACGGCTATCAGCACAATCTTACCGGGGAAGACAACGGCGACGCTCATTTAAAACGCACAATTATGGGAAGGGAAGTCGTCATCGCGGTAACGCAGGGCAGGCTGGATTTCGGCCCGTGGGAAGAAATTTTTTACGGGGAATTCGACGGACAAAGAAACAAAAGAATCCTTATAAAAATTATAGGAGAATAAAGTGAAAAGAAAAGTTTATTATCACGACACCGACTGCGGGGGGGTTGTATATTACGCAAATTACCTTAAATTTTTTGAAGAGGGCCGCACCGATTTTATGGAGCAGGCCGGATTCAGCGTGCCGGAGCTGGCGGAAAGGGGATGCTTAATGATGGTTCATCATCAGGAAGTTTGGTATAAACACCCGGCGAAGTACGGCGACGTTCTGGACGTGGAAACGCACGCCGTGGAAATTTCCCCTGTGAGAATAGTTTTTGAATGTTTTGTAAAGAAATCGGACGGCACTTTGCTGGTACAGGGCCTGACCGACGTTGTAAGCGTAAGCAAAGAAGGGACGCTTTCAAACTGGCCCCAAGACGTTATGCAGGCGATAAAAGTATCGCCAAGACAAATAAAAGTCAGGAGGTTCTGATGAGATATTTATTTTTGGCCGTTTTGCTTTTTTCTGCAGTTGCGTGCACTACGCCCAACGGAAACAAATTAAGCTTCAGCAGTTTAAATCCGCAGACGGATATTTCCCCCGCGAAACCCACCGTTTCTTATGAAATGTACTCTTGGTATAACGGGCAGGATTGGGCTTACGCCATAATTGAAAACGGCGTAAAACTTACAACTTCCTTCAAGCAGATTACGGAAGACGACAATATTATAGTCGGCTCGGCCTATCTAAAAGACAAACTGCTTGAAATGCCGCGCGGAACGAAAGTTTACTGGAATCTTAAAAGGATTAAAGGCTTTCAAATGCCGGACGAAAAAACCATAGAAAGCATTGTAAGCGCGGCCAAAAAAGCGGGCGTCAGCGTTGAAGTCATCGCTTGGCCTAATTAAAATCAGTCCATCTGTTTAAAATATATCTTCCCGGATTATCGTAATTTATCACCTTGGCATAGTTGCCGACGGCGGTTGCGTTATCCGGGATTGATTTTGTAACCACGCTGCCCGCGCCAATAGTAACATTATCGCCGATACGGATATCCTCCACCACGCAGACGCAAGGGCCTATATAAACATTATCGCCTATTACGGCCGCTTTGCCGTGGTTGGAGCCTATCGTAGTAAATTGAGAAAGATTTACATTATTGCCTATTACCGCCGTAGGGTTTACTACAACCGGCCCGCAGTGCCCTATATAAAGGCCGTAGCCTACTTTGGTTTGCACGGGCAGGTCAATCCTTTTTCTGTTTCGGTTTAAAAGCCATAAAATCAAACCGTAATATTTCAGCAAGCCTTTGCTTTGGCGCATACGCCAGGCGTATTGAAACCTGAAAGAAGCGTTTACCAGCAAGGCTTTTATAAAAGTTATAAAATCACTCTTGCCGTAATATCTGAACAAATCGCTTTTTATGTATTTATTCATGTAAACCCCAAAAACAAACGCGCCGGCAGAACCTTTCCGGGCAAAGATATATATAACAGGAAGCAAAAGCGGGCAAATAAAAACGGCTGTTATATTTGAGCCATTCAGACTAACCCAAATAATAACAGCCGCGGCCCCTGCCATATAAAATATGGCAGGAAGCGCTCGACACAGCATATCCAAGGGATCAGCTTGAACACACTGTGTCTAAATCGGCTGTTTTTGGAGTCTGAATGTGCCGCCGAGTACCGACAGCGCACCGTATTCTTCATACGGTTCCAAAAACAGTATCAAATTTTTTATAAGCCGCATTTAAGGCTTATTTACGCTCCCTAAAAGGGTACGATTAATTATAACAATTTTAACGAATTGTATTAAACGCAAAAAAGCCCCGGGCTTGCCGGGGCTTTCTGTTTTAAAACTTCGGCTGCTGCTTTTTTACTTTCAACATCAGCAAAGCTTTCTTTATTTCCATTTCGGCCAATTCTATGTCAATGTCCGCGTCGTGTTTGGATAAAGAGGCTTTCGCCTGCGCAAGCTTCTGCTTGGCGGCGGCTTCGTCAATTTCGCCGGCTAAAGCGGCGTCCTCGGCAAAAACGCTGATTTTATCGTTTTCGATTTCCGCCAAGCCGCCCATTACGGCAAAGGTTTCTTCCTTATCGCCTTCTTTATAACGCAAAACGCCGTAGTTTAACTTGGCGACGTACTGCACGTGCCCAGGGAGCACGCCCATTTCGCCGTTATAAGCGGGCAGGGCGACAAAATCAACCTCTTTGTCCAAAACCTGCCTTTCCGGCGTTATGATTTGCAGTTTAAGTTTCTTTCCCGCCATAATTAATCCTGTTCTTTGGCTTTCATTTTTTCATAGTTGGCAAGCACGTCTTCTATGCCGCCGCAGTTGAAAAACGCCTGCTCGGGGATATAATCGTATTCCCCGGCGAGAATGGCTTTAAAGCTTTTTATAGTGTCTTCAAGCTTTACGTATTTGCCGGGCATACCCGTAAATTTTTCCGCGACAAAGAACGGCTGCGAAAGGAACTTCTGTACGCGTCTGGCCCTGGCCACGACGGTTTTGTCCTCGTCGCTGAGCTCGTCCATACCCAAAATGGCGATGATATCCTGCAAGTCTTTATATTTTTGCAGGAGTTTCCTTACGCCCTGGGCGACGTCGTAATGTTCCCGGCCGATAATCCTGGCGTCAAGAATCCTTGAAGTGGAATCAAGCGGATCGACAGCCGGGTAAATACCCAAGCTGGCTAGCTGCCTTGAAAGAACCGTGGTCGCGTCCAAGTGCGTAAACGTGGCGGCGACGCCGGGGTCGGTCAAGTCGTCGGCGGGAACGTATACGGCCTGTATAGAGGTAATGGAACCTTTTTTGGTGGAGGTAATCCTTTCCTGCAAAGCGCCGATTTCGGTATTTAAAGTAGGCTGATAACCT
>NZ_CALGEO010000071.1:0-10354 GCF_937881865.1 Candidatus Proelusimicrobium excrementi | reverse complement strand
GCCCGTCACTTCCGTATAGTTGGCCGAACCGCCCATGGCTACCGTCTGTACGCCGCTTACAAGAGTGTTGTTGGCTATACCGCCGGAGTAGACGTTCTGTTTCCCGCCGGTATTTATTACAAAGTTTTCCGCTACGCCGTTTGCAAGGCTCATCGCGCCGCCGTTTTGGTTGGTTCCCGTTACGGCCGTATTGATATTGGCGGCGTCTTTGGCGACGTCAACGTCTATATACGCGCCGGAATTTTGTATTACGTTTACCGCGCTTCCGCCCTGCGTAACGCTTTGCTTGCCGCCTGATTCTACAACCGTGTCAAAAGCTATACCGCCCGAGTAGACATTTTGCGCTCCGCCTGCGCTGACTATAAAATTGCTGGCGACTCCGCTTATAAGGCTTAAATCCGCTCCGCTTTGGTTTACGCCCTGTATATAGGTGGAAATATTGGCTTCGTCTTTGGCTACGTCCGCGGTTATGTACGCGCCGGCGTTTTGCACTAAATTAACTGCGCTGCCTCCGGCTGAAACCTGCTGAACTCCGCCGGAAGATAATACCGTGCCGTCGGCCAAGCCGCCCACGTCTACTATTTGATATCCGCCCGAAGCCACCTGCGTCCCTATGGCCGAACCGCCGGCATATATAAATTGGCTTCCAGAATTTATTAAAGTGGTTTCTGCCGTACCACCGGAAATCTTTTGTATGCCGCCGTTTATAACCGTAGCGTCCGCAGAACCTCCGGCAGATATAATCTGCAATCCTTTAAGGTCGGTATTATCCGCATAACCGCCGGCAGATATTTGCTGTACGCCGCCTTCATTGATTTGAGCGTTATATGCGCTTCCGCCGTCGGATATCCATTGCTGGCCGTCCGCATTTACAATCGTATCGTAAGCTTCTCCGCCGGAAGATATTATTTGCTTGCCGAAGTAATTTACTATAAAATTGCTCGCCACGCCGCCGGAAAGAGTTAATTCCGCCCCCTCCTGGTTAATACCGCTGACGTAAGTATTGATATTGGCTTCGTCTTTTGCCACCACCGCATAGATGTTCCCGCCGGAATTAATGACGACGTCCAATGATTTGCCGCCTGATAATACCGTATGGGAACCGCCGGAGTTTACTATAAAATTGCTGGCGACACCGCTTATTAGACTTAAATACGCACTGCCCTGATTTACACCGCTGACGTAAGTGCCTGCATTTGCGGAGTCTTGGCCGACTATTACGTCTATATTCCCGCCGGCGTTTTGTGTTACGTTTAAGGAGCTTCCCCCGGCCGAGATATTCTGATATCCGTTGGAATTGATAACGGTATCCACGGCCGAACCGCCTGAGTCAACAAGCTGCATTCCGCCGGCATTGATTATAAATCCGCTCGCTACGGAGCCGGAAAGCATAAAATCGTTGCCGTCTTCATTGGTGCCCGTAATATATGTGCCGGCATATTCGCTTCCCGCGCCTATGCTTGCGTTAATGTTTGCGCCGGAGTTTTGTATTACGTTTAAGGAACTTCCCCCGGCAAAAACGTTTAATCTTGCGCCGGAAGCCAAAACGGTGTTTGTAGCCGTCGCGTCTTTTTCTATAGCTTGGTTTGCGCGTTCGTTAACGTAGGAAGAATCTGCGTATCCGCCTGTGGAAATGTATTGCACCCCGCCGGAATTAATCTGCGCGCCGTAAGCGTAACCGCCGGAGGAAATTACCTGGCTTGCGCCGGAGTTGATTTCCGCCCGGCTGGCGTACCCGCCCGAAAGTACGTTTTGCATCGCGCCGGAGTTAAGTACCGATTCCTGAGCCAGGCCGCCCTCGGAAACTATTTGATATGCGGAAAATCCGCTTAAAACCGCTCCGTAAGCCGCCCCGCCGGAAGATATATGCTGTTCGGCTTCGCTGTGTACTGCGGTGGAACTTGCCGTTCCGCCCGGGCCTACGTATTGATATGAGGAATTATTTAACACGGTTGAAACGGTAATCCCGCCGGAAGAAACACTCTGCGAGCCTTTGTTGATTATAAAGTTTTCGGCTTTGCCGTTTAAAAGCGTCATGGCGTTTCCGCTTTGGTTTACGCCGCTGATATACGTGCTGATATTTGCGCCGTCTTTGGCGACGTCCGCGTTTATATATCCGCCGTTTTGCGTAAGATTTAGAGAACTTCCGCCCGCCGCCACATAGTGATATCCGCCGTCATTTAGTATAAAATTGTTTGCGACGCCGTTGGAAAGCGTAAAAACTTCCCCGTTCTGGTTCACGCCGCTTATATAAGCTCCGTCGCCGCCTATCGCAGCATTGACGTTCCCGCCGGCGTTTTGTTTTACGTTTAAGGAACTTCCCCCCGCCAGTACGCTTTGGGCCCCGCCGGAATTTACCTCAGTGTTAAAAGCCGCGCCGGAAGAATCTATCCGCTGAAGGCCGTCTTTGTCTATAACCGTATTTTCGGCCGAAGCTCCCGCGCCTACATTCTGTACGGCGTAGTCTGCCAGCAAAACGTTTTCGGCTTTTCCGCCGGAGTAAATAGTTTGGTAGGCCCCCGTTCCGCTTACAACCGCACTCACGGCAGAACCGCCTTCATATACGGCTTGGCTTCCGTAGGAGTTTATTACCGTATTCAACGCCTTTCCACCGAAAGACACCGCTTGTGAACCGTAACCGTTTATAACGGTATTGTTCACAAGCCCGCCGGAAAATATATTTTGCCAGCCGCCGGAATTGATAATAAAATTATTGGCGGATCCGTTTTCCAAAGTAAGGTTTTGTCCGTTTTGGTTTACGCCGCTGATATATGTGGAAATACGGCCCTCGTCCGCGCCGATATCGGCGTTTATGTTGCCGCCGGCGTTCTGCACCAAATTGAGGGAACTTCCCCCGGCCGTTACGGTATGGGCTCCGCCGGAATTAACGACAAAATTTTGCGCCGCGCCGCCGGAAAGAGTAAAAACTTCCCCGTTTTGGTTTACTCCGCTTATTACCGTTGTGATATTGGCGGAGTCTTTACCCACATACGCGTTTATGTTGCCGCCGGCGTTTTGGGTAATGTTTAAAGATTGTCCGCCGGCCTTAACTCCGTGCGCGCCTTGGTAATTTACTACGGTGTTCTCAGCCCGTCCGTCGGAATTTACGTTTAGATATCCGCCGGAATTAATTATAAAATTGTTTGCCGAACCGTTTTGAAGCGTAAAAACTTCCCCGTTTTGGTTTACGCCGCTGATATATGTTGCGGAGTTTCCGCCGGTTTTGCCGGCGGAGGCGTTTATCGTTCCGCCGTTTTGGCTGACGTCCAAAGAACTTCCGCCCGAGTAAACCGTTTGGAATGCACCGTAATTAACGTCTGTGCCGTCGGCCGTCGCTCCGCTTGAAATAATTTGCTCGCCGCCGTTGGTGATTGTGGTGTTTTCTGCCCTTCCGCCGCTTGAAATGATTTGGTATCCCGCGGAATTGACGGAAGTCTGCCCCGCCGCCCCGCCGGAATAGATATACTGGTAACCGTTATAATTAACTTCGGTATTTTGCGCGGAGCCGTAAACGTACATGGCGTCCGCCTCTTCATCGGTGCCCTGAACTATCACGCCGGAAGCAGTTTCCCCCGCGGGTACGACGACGCCTGCATATGCGTAAGGCGTAAAATTGTTGTTTAACATGGCTATTACCGCAGCCGTATAAACGGCTTTTTTGCCGCCGTTTATTATTTTGGCGCATCTTGTTTTGGCCGCGCCTGAACTTAAACCGCAGGCCGCCGCGCTCCTGCTGCGGCAGTAAGTGTATTCCAATTTTTCTATATACGTGCTTGTTTCGGGTATAGCCATAATAATCTCCAAATCTTATTTTTAATTCTTTTTTGAAGGAGCGGTTAAATTATTCTCTTTCATAAGTCTGTCTATATGTCCTATAACCTGTTTGCCGGTTATAAGGCGGGTGCATTCGTACTGCCTTTCCGTGTTTTTAAACCTTGGGCACCATAGAAAATCGTAATGGTCAAAATTAAGGTTTATATCGTCCCAGCAGCCCATACAGCCGTGGCTGCTGTAGACGCGGTAAGGAGTGTAAAACTCGCATATCGGCAATGTAAAGCCGCTTATCAGTATTACGGGGATATGCGTACACCAGGCCAGCCAGCTTAAGCCGGAAGAAAGACCTATAAAAAAATCGGCGTGTTCAAGAAGGGCCACTCTTTCCTGCAGGGAAATATTGCCGGTAAAATCTTCCGCGCCGTGCGGCATACGGTTCCACACGAAGCCTTGCCCGACGACGGGCTCTTTATCAATGCAAAGCACGCGATATCCCATGTCTTTAAGATGTTTTACAACTTGCTCCCAGCCGCAGCCGTTGTTCCAAAATTTAGCCTGAGAGCTGGATTTTACGGCTATGCAAACGTATCTTTCTTTGATTTTTCTTTCATTGCCAAGTCGCACGCGTGGCGCTTCTTCCCTGGGGTCCACACCCAAAATATAAGCGGCCGTTTTATGCAGGCCGACCATGCGGAAATCAATCGGCTGGTCAGTATTATTCCCCTTAAAAAACAAACCCAGGCGGTAACTGGCGTAAGGCTTTTCGAATTTTACTTTGCCGGGGACAGCGGTAAAAAACAGCTGGGGATACTGAGCGGAAAATAAATCAACCATATTTTGCGCCAGGGTAAGCTCCGCCGCGCAGTTGTGCTTCTTTTGGAATCTTTCCGCGTAAGGAAGCCACCCGATTATATCGCCCAGAGTGCCTACCGGGAATTTTATTTGAACTTCTTTTCCGTTTAAGTCCAAAGTGTGGTTAAGTACGGGGTCCTTTTCCCCCTGTATCCAAACTTTTATTCTGAAAGGTATATAATATTTCTTCGCGCTTAAAACCCAGCCCGCGCCGCTGTCGCAGGCAAAAATGATATTGTCGCTTTCGGCGTCTTCTATCTGAACGTGCCACTTGCCTTTCGGCAGAAGCACGCGCGCGCCGTCGTTAAAATCATAGCGTATGCCAAGAGGGCCTTCCTGCGTGGGTATCGCTGGGACCGGCACCACAAAAGGGTTTTGCGCCAAATTGCCTTGGGCCGGTTTGCCGGAGTTGGCCGCGGCGGTAACGTCTGAAAGAGGCCGCGCTTTTGAATCCGCCCCGAAAGTTCCCTGAAGCTGCTGTTCGGAAGAAGCGTTTAGGCTTTCTCCGGTTGTCGTGTTTGCGGAGTTGGGCCCGGCGGGAATTTGTTTTTCGTTTTCCGCGGCGTTTTTTTGGCTTGGCATGGGGGTAACCTCTCAAAATATATAATCAACAATAATATTAGAAAATCATAAGATATTTTTCCATTGTTTTCTTTTGCGGAACTATTGAAGAGGTTTTTTCTATAATTTAATATATGGATAAAGAAATTCTGCGTTTGGCCGTGCCGAACATTATTACTAATATTACGGTTCCGCTTTTGGCTATGGCCGATACCGCCATAGCGGGGCATTTGCCTTCTTTTCTTTATATAGGGGCCGTAAGCGCGGCTGGCGTAATATTCAATTTTCTGTATTGGAACTTTTCTTTCCTGAGGATGGGCACCAGCGGCTTTACGGCGCAGGCCGTAGGCGCAAATAATGAACAAGAATGCGTAAACGTGCTTATGCGCGCGCTTTTTACGGCGGTTTCGGCCGGCGTGATTTTAATACTTTTGCAAAGTTTTATATTTAAGGCGGCTTTCTTCTTTTTGCAGGCTTCCCCGCAGACCCAAGCTTTAGCGGCGGAATACTTTTTCATATATATATGGTCCGCGCCTTTCGCTTTGGCAATGTTCGCGTTTACGGGCTGGTTTATAGGTATGCAAAACGCCAAAGCCCCAATGGTGATATCCATAAGCGCGAACGTCGTAAATATCATATGCAGTCTGCTTTTCGTGTTTGTCTTTCGCCTAAACATTAAGGGGATAGCTTTAGGCTCTTTGGCGGCGCAGATTTTCGCTTTTATTTTATCGGCTTTCATTTGGTTTAAATTTTACGGAAAACTTAAAAAATATGCTTCCTTTGAGGTTTTAAAATCCCTCCGCGGTTTCGCCGCGTTTTTTAAAGTCAACCGCGACATATTTTTAAGAAGCTTTGCCCTTATAGCGGTTACGGTGTTTTTTACGTCGGTTTCCGCCAGAAGCGGCGACATATATCTTTCCGCAAACAATCTGCTGATGCAGTTTTTTATTTTGTTTTCTTACATTATGGACGGCTTCGCTTTTGCGGCGGAAGCTTTAAGCGGCAAGTGTTTCGGCGCGCGCGATTTCGGCAAACTTAAGGTTATTATCCGCAGAATATTTGTTTGGGGTATTGCGCTGAGCCTTATGTTTACGGCGGTTTACGCCGTTTTCGCCGGCGGGATATTGGGGCTTTTGACGGATAAGAGCGAAGTCGTTTCCGCCGCGCTTAAATATAAAGCTTGGGCCGTACTGGTGCCGCTGGCCGGTTTTGCGGCTTTTTTATGGGACGGAATATTTGTAGGGATAACGGCTTCAAGGCAGATGCGCGACGCCATGCTCTTGGCGGCGGCGGGGTTCTTCGGGCTTTATTTCCTGCTGGCTTCACGTTTGGGCAATAACGCGCTGTGGCTTTCATTTTTGGTTTATTTGACGCTAAGAGGTTTGGCGGAGTGGATTCTTTACCGCAGGATTCAAAAAAAGTTCTAAAACGCCCCGAGCGGAAAAATGATACTCTCCCACGGGAAAAAAGTTATAATATTATAAAGTTATAACTTTTATATAGGAGAATTATATCATGGCCACTAAAAAGTGCAATACGAAATGCAAACCCCAGGCCTGCTCTCAGCTGCAGCGTCAAAGGGGTAAGTTCAAACCTGTACTTCCCAATATTTTAAAGAGCGGCCCGGCTTCCGTAAAAGTAAAAGCCGGCAAACCGACCAAAAGCGTAGCCGATCAGGCTAAAGTAAAAAAGATTTTCCCCCATACATACGGCATGCCGGAAATATCTTTCGTAAAAGGCAATAATTCGACTGTATCAAAAAAACCGATTAACGCGGCCGTAGTGCTTTCCGGCGGGCAGGCGCCCGGCGGGCATAACGTCATAGCCGGCCTTTTGGACGGCTTTAAAAAGGCCAATTCCAAAAACAAACTTTACGGATTTTTGGGCGGCCCCAGCGGCGTAATAGAAGGCAAATTTATTGAAATTACCCCCACCCTGATGGAAAAATACAGAAATACGGGCGGCTTTGACTTAATTCAATCCGGCAGAACCAAAATCGAAACGGACGAACAGCTCGGCCAAGCTAAGGAAAACCTGCTTAAACACAAAATTTCCGCTTTTGTGGTGGTCGGCGGCGACGATTCCAACACCAATGCCGGCGTAATAGCCGAATATCTTAAAAAAGAAGGCGTTGACGCAAGCGTTATCGGCGTACCGAAGACGATTGACGGCGATTTGAAAAACGAGCATATAGAAACCTCTTTCGGTTTTGACACCGCCACCAAGATTTATTCCGAAATGGTCGGCAATATCTGCCGCGACGTAAACTCCGCCAGGAAATATTGGCATTTTGTCCGCTTAATGGGCAGAAGCGCATCCCACATCACTTTGGAAGTGGCTTTGAAAACCCAGCCGAACGTAACTTTGGTGGGCGAGGAAGTGCTGTCCAAAAAAATGACTTTGGCGCAAGTGATAGACTACTTGGCCAAAATCGTCGTCGCAAGGGCTAAAGAAGGCAAGAACTTCGGCGTGGTTTTGGTGCCGGAAGGCTTAATCGAATTCATCCCGGAAATGAAAGAACTTATTTCCGCTTTGAACGACCTTTTGGCCGATAATGAAGCCGAACTTTCCAAGCTTAATTCCGTAGCGGAAAAGAAAGCTTTTGTAATTTCCAAACTGCCGGCCAAACTTGCGGATTTGATGAAATCCCTCCCCGAGGGCATCGCCGCCCAGCTCATGCTGGACAGAGATCCTCACGGCAATGTTCAGGTTTCTTTGATTGAAACCGAAAAGCTTTTGATTGAAATGCTCCGCGCGAGATTGGCCCAGCTTAAGAAAGACGGCAAATATAGCGGTAAATTCTCCGCCATAACGCATTTCTTCGGTTATGAAGGCCGCTGCGGCGTACCTTCAAACTTTGACGCCAACTATACTTACGCTTTGGGCTATAACGCCGCCGTTTTGGCTTTAAACAAATGCAGCGGTTATCTTTCTTCAGTAAAGAAACTCGTCAAGAACCCTAAAGACTGGGCTTGCGGCGGTATTCCTTTGACGATGATGATGAACATCGAAAGAAGAAAAGGCAAAGAAAAACCGGTTATAAGAAAAGCTTTGGTAGACCTTAAAGGCGAACCGTTTAAACAGCTTGTCAAAAACAGAGAAGTTTGGGCGGCTACGGAAAGCTATCTGTTCCCCGGGCCTATGCAGCTCTTCGGGCCGGAAGACGTTACGGATATGACGACCGAAACCCTCAGGTACGAACAGAGCAAAAAGAAATAAAAATCAGTTTGACAGCCCCCGGCCTATAAAAGCCGGGGGTTTTTGTATGCCCCGCCAAGGCGGTTTGGGGCGTTTACGCTCCCGCAAATTCTGATTTAACATATTGTTTGCTATTTTGATAATATATATCTATGCAAATTACACTGATTATCATTTTGGCAGTCGTCGCCGTCTTTTTGGCGGCGTGGACGTTTCTTCTTAAGAAAGAAGCGGACACTAAAAATAAAGATATTTTGGAGATTTCTTCCAAATCAGCCGCTCTTGAAAACGAAAATAAAAACTTGGCCGCGCTGAACGCTCAGAGCGAAGCGGAGCTAAAAGCCTGCCGCGCCGCAAATGACGGCCTTAAAGAAGAAATTTCCGCCTTTAAAGCCAAAGAGGCCGAGCTTAACGCGGTTAAAAACAACCTTGAGGAAAATATTTCCCGCCAGCAGGCCGCTTTTGACAGGCTTCAGGCTTCCGCCAAGGATAATTTCCGCCAATTGGCAGACGAAGTGTTTAAAGTTAAAATAGGCGAACTTAAAACCGAAAGCAAGGACATCGTCGCCCCTCTTAACGATAATCTGGAGAAACTGCAGGAAAAGCTTGCCCGTATGCAAAACCTTAACGAAGGTTTACAGAAAGAAGCCGGCAATTTGGCCAATGCCTTGCAGTTTAAAAACAAAACGCAGGGCAACTTCGGCGAAATGATTTTGGAAGACGTGCTTATAGCCAGCGGCCTTAAAAAGGGCGTTCATTATGAAACGCAAACGGCCATGCATTCCGAAGACGGCTCGGCCGTGCGCGCGGACAGGCAGCCCGACTGCCTTATAAATATGCCCGACGAAAGATACGTCGTAATTGATTCCAAAATGTCCTTAACGGCGTATACAAATTACGTTAATGAAAAAGATCCCGAAAAAAAGGCCGAATATCTAAACGCGCATATATCTTCCATAGAGCACCATATTGACGAACTTTCCAAGAAAAAGTATCAGGATTTGAAAGAAATTAAAGGCCGCACGCCTGATTTTGTTCTTTTATTCATACCCGTTGAATACGCCTATATGGCCGCGCTTGAAGCCAAACCGGGATTGGGCGTTTTCGCCGGCGGCAAAAAAATAGCTCTTGTAACGGCTTCTTCTTTGATACCGATACTTAAAACCGTGGAAAGCCTGTGGCGCATAAGCGTAAGCCAAAAAAATATAGACGAAATAGTCAAAATAGGCGGGCAGCTGCACGACAGAATAGCCAACTTCTACGAGAATATGCAGAAAATCAAAAAAGGCCTTGCCGACGCCGATAAGGCTTTTGGCGGAGCGATGCTGAACCTTGAAGGCAATCAAGGGCTTTTAACCTCGGCCAGGAAGCTGAAGGAAATAGGCGTAAAGACGACGAAAAAGCTCCCTCAGAACGCAGCTTTGACTGCTGAGGAGCCCCTGCCGGCTCAGCCTAAACTTATAAAAGAGGAAGACGAGGAAGAAAGCCTTTTCCCCCCGCATTAAGCCGAGAGTTATTTATTTGGCGTAAGAATTACCGGCATATATTTGCTTTCTATTTTTGCGCCCGGAGTAAAACCGAAGCCGGGCACCGCTTTGCCGCCGCCCTCTAAAAGGTTTTGCCTCCAAAAGCCTGCGTCAATCGTAAACATTTGCCTTAGGGAAGGCCTCGTCGCAAAAAGCCCGGCTCCGTAAAAAATATTATTGTCAAATTCAGGGTTGGAAAGCCCGAGTTTTACCGTTTTCTTTAAAAAGCTTTTTAAAATAGTTTTCTCTTTTTTCGGCTTTCTTTTCCTCTTTTTCTTTTTCTTGTGTTTTTCCAGATGTAAAGTGGGATGAAATTCCCGACCTTTGCACTTCAATGCTCCCGATGAGTGTTGTCCGTATTCGGAAACTTTTCTAACTTTGTCGTCGCCGGGTAACCGGCACGACATATTGAAAGTGTTTTCGCACATCCTTTGTGGAAAATG
>NZ_CALGEO010000070.1:0-9175 GCF_937881865.1 Candidatus Proelusimicrobium excrementi | reverse complement strand
TTTAAAAAAGCTAATTTAGTAAAATATATTCATAGTACTTTAAGTGAGGTCAATATGCCAAAAACTACAAAGAAAGTATCTGCGGCAAAAGCCGTAAAACAACACGTCAAAACGACGGAAAAAGATACTCCGGCTTTATCAGAAGTAAAACAGATTTATAAATTTATGCAGGATAACAATTTGGGCACCGTGGATTATGAAGAAAGCGGAACCCGCATCAGGCTTGTGCGCATGCCGCCGGCCCAAGTGGCGGTACCGGTAGCGGCAGGGGCTTCGGCCTCTTTGGAGCAGGAAGAAACTTCCGCCCGTCCGCAATATTCACAGACGATTAAATCCCCTCTTATGGGCATATTCTTCAGGGGTTCTTCCCCCTCCGCCCCTCCGTTTGTAAAAGAGGGAGAAAAAGTTAAAGCCGGCACCCCGATATGCCTCATTGAAGCCATGAAAGTTTTTAACGAAGTCAAAGCTTCAAACGACTGCGTAATCAAAAAAGTGTTGGTGGAAAACGGCCAGCCGGTAAAACCCGGGGACTTGCTTTTCGCCATAGAAAAAATCTAACGGGACGGACTTATGCCTTTTAAAGAAAATATTGATAATATTTCCGCGCGCGTTTACGACTTCCTTAAAGACAAGCCGGAAGTTACTTCTTGGCAGATAAAACTCTCGCTTAACATATCAAGCTCGGCCATGTATTTGGCTTTGGGCGCGCTTATGCAAAGCGGAAAAATCACGATAGAACCTGACGGTATTAACTATAAAATAGCTAAAACCCCTCAGCAAAACTAAGGGGCGCGCGTGGCTTACAGGACTATACACAAAAAATCTAAAAGCAAAAAACCCACCCGCAAACAAGCCGATGGACTGGGCCTGTTGGCGGTGTGGGTTTTTTCTTTGGCTTTTTGTATGTGGCTTACGTGGGTCCTATGGATAGGCGGGCAAAACGGCGCGGCCGGCAAAGCCGTGCATGACTGGCTTCTCGGCAGTTTCGGCCAGGCGTCAATGCTGCTGCCTTTGTTCTTGATGTACTGGCTTGCAAGAACAATAAAAAGCAAAAAAATGTCGGTGGTTACGTCGCTGGCGGGGTTTCTTTTCGCCATGGGCGGGCTTTGCAGCGCAATGCACTTTTTGGGAAGCCTCTTTGAGAAAAGTTCCGTTTCGGGCGGGGCTTTTGGCAAAGCCGTTTTTACTTCGATAGCTTCTGTCGCGGGCGGGGCCGGCGCGCTGATAGCGGCTTTGGCTTTCGTCTTTATAGGTTTGCATATTCTTTTTGCAATACCTTGGCTTGCCACTTTAAGAAAAACGAAAGAACTTTTAAGCGAAGATTTCAACTCCTGGATGCAGGCGCGCGCGGAGTTTAAAGAAAAAATAGAACAGGCTAAAGAGGAAGAAAAACAAAACCAGCCCAGACGCGTGGTTGAAGAAGCCCCCTCCGAAACAACAGACGAAGAAAAACCGAAACTCCCCCCCAAAATAAGCCGCCCTGTGGCGGAAATGGTAAAAATGCCTCCCAGAGAAAACCGTCCTTTGCCGCATATGGCGGAAGATAAAGCGGGCGAACATAAAGATAAGAAGCCGGCAGGGGAATTTATTTTGCCCCCGCTTGATTTGCTTAAGGAACCGGCTTCAACGAATATAATCGGCCCTACGGACGAGGAAATAGCCGCCGCCACCAAAAGGCTGGAAGATACTCTTAAAAGTTTTGATATAGCCGCTTCCGTAACCGGCGTGGCCCCAGGCCCGGTGGTAACGAGATACGAAATCAAACCGGAACCGGGCGTAAAAATAAGCTCAATAGTGTCAATTTCCAACGATATCGCTTTGGCTATGAAAGCGCGCGGTATACGCGTGGAAGCCCCGATACCCGGCAAAGACGCCATAGGCTTTGAAATCCCCAATGATAAGCCCGTCATGGTGACCATGCGCGAAATTTTGCAGGACGCAAGCTTTGTAAACTCAAAATATAAAACCGCCGTCGCGCTGGGCAGATACGCCGACGGTCTTCCGGCCACTTCCGTGCTGGAAAAAATGCCGCACCTATTAATAGCCGGCGCAACCAACAGCGGCAAAAGCATTTGCGTGCATTCAATAATAATTTCCCTGCTTTACAGGGCCAAACCCGACGAGATAAAATTCCTCTTGGTTGACCCGAAACGCGTTGAACTTACTTTGTATGAAGGCATCCCGCACCTTTATGACCCCAAGACCGACTGCGAAGACGTCAGCGTGGTTAAAGACGCCAACGGCGCAGTAAAATCTTTGCAGGCTCTTGTAAAGGTTATGGAAAAACGCATGAAGATTTTTGAGTTGGCGAAAGTCAAAAATATAGAAGGCTATAACGCTTGGGCCGAAAAAAATAACGAAGAAAAAGCTTTTTACATCGTAGTGATAATAGACGAAATGGCCGACCTTATGCTTCAAACCAAAGCCGCGATAGAAGATTCCGTACAAAGGCTTACGCAGATGGGCCGCGCGTTGGGCATTCATCTTATTTTGTGTACGCAAAGGCCTTCCACGAACGTCATTACCGGCGTAATCAAAGCGAATTTGCCTTCCAGAATAGCTTTACAGGTAACGTCAAAAATAGATTCCCGCGTTGTGCTTGACGCCAACGGCGCGGATGCTTTGCTGGGCAAGGGCGATATGCTCTATTTGGGCATTTCCGACCCGAAGCCCAACCGCATACAGGGCTGTTATATTTCCGAAGAGGAAATAACCAAAGTGGCGGACTTCTTAAGAGCGCAGGGCGGCCCGGACTACCCCGTTCAGGTTCAGCCCGAACAAAACGCTCCCGGCGGCAGGCCCGGAGAAGGCTTGGGCACTTCCCCGGAAGAGCTTTTATCCGCGCTCAACCTTATAAAGACAAGACGCAGAGTTTCCCAAGATTTGCTTAAGGCCAATTTCGGCTCCAGCGCGCGCGCGACAAATATTTTGAGCGTACTTGAAATGAAAGGCTTTATAACCAAGCCGGAAGGCTCAAACCGCTGGGAAATTCATTTTGACGCCATTGACGCGCAAATTGAAGAACTGCAAAAAATGCAATCCGGCAAAACTCAATATGATACGGTGTACAAATGAAATTAAATCTAATTTTAACGATTTTGCTTTTCTCTTCCGCCGCGCTTTTTGCGCAGGAGCCGGCCAAAGTTCAGCCGAAACAAACGGATAAAACGGCAAAGGCCGACGTAAAAAAAGAAGTCTGCGACAGCCAAATAACGGCCCGTCAGGCTTTGGACGGCCTTATAGCATGGGACGCTAAACTTAAAACTCTGCAGGCTGATTTTATCCAGCAAACGGATTTCGAGGGTACGCCCATATCGTCATCGCAAGGCACGATATACAAACAAAACAACAATATACGTTTGGACACTTTTGAAGAAGGAACTTTGGCGCAAAGCGCGGTTACCGATAAGAAAATTATAAAAATTAAAGACGGCAAAGGCTCTTTAATTACTTCTCTGCCATGGGATCAGTGGCGGGAAGGCCAAACCAACAAGGCTTTGTTTGACTTCGGCAATTACGGGAAGGTAGTAAAAGAACACAAACTGAAAAGTTTTGACTGCGACGGGCAATTTTACAAGTTGGTTTTGCTTCCCTTAAAAGAAGGGCCGGAAAGCTATGAACTTTCTTTTAAGTTGCTTGCGAAAGATTTTTTTATAGAAGAAATATCGCTTGCGAACCAAGGTGTCAGAACAAAAACGACGCTCAAAAACGTCAAGAAAAATATAAAATTTAAAGAGAGCATATTCAAATGAAACTTAAAATGACGCTTGCCAATAAAATAACTTTGATAAGGGCCGCCATGGCTATAGTTATGTTTTTGCTTATGGTGGCGGAAAACAAATGGGCGGTTATAGCCTCCTCATTGCTGTTCGGCGTCGCCGCCAGCACAGACTGGATCGACGGGCGCATAGCCAGAAGCACAAATACGGCAACGCCTTTCGGCGCGATTGTGGATCCCTTCGTGGATAAAGTGCTGGTAGGGGCGGCTTTCTTCGCTTTTACCGAGCTTTCCATAATCAATGTGCCGGTATGGGCCGTATTTATAATAATTTTAAGGGAACTTATGGTTTCCACCTTAAGAGTTTTGGCCGCTCTGGATAATTACGTAATGGCGGCGGAACGCTGGGGCAAATTTAAAACCACGGTTCAGCTTATAGCTTTAGGGCTTATATTTTTTATCGTAGACGTAAAATTATTGCTCCCGATAACAGGCGGCGGCTTAAAGACCGCGCTGACGTTTTTGGATAATCTGCTGGGCTGCCTGCCTTACAGTATAACCGTGATAACGGCTGTTGTAACGGCTTTAAGCGGAGTTTCTTATTTAAGAAACAACTGGAATATGCTTAAAAGATCCTGGAGCCTGCCCGTAAATGACTAATTTTTGGTTAAAATTTTTCGCCACGGGCGCATTTATCAGCTACATACCCACGGCCATTTTAAGAAATAAAAAAAACAGCGGCGCAGGCCTTCTTGGCACTTTTGAGGCTTTCGTACTTTTCCTGTTTTTTATGCCCGGCGACAGGCTTTATCAGGCGATGACGACTTTGGGCGTCATATTGCTGGCGGTTTACGTTTCCGACAAAGTAAAATTTAAAGACGACAAAAAAGACAATCCCAAAATCGTAATAGACGAAATAGCCGGTTATTTTACCGCAATGTTCTTTTTGCCGCACGACTTTTTGGTTATGGTTTTGGCTTTTGTGCTTTTCAGGGTGTTTGATACGACGAAACTCGCCTTTATAAAAAAGGCTGAAAATTTTGGGCAGAACCTCCCGGAAAAGACAAAAAACAAGTTTTACGTTAACGGCGCGGCCGTGGTTTTGGACGACGTACTGGCGGGCGTTATATCAAATTTGATAATATGGTGTTTAATATATCTTAAGTTAATATAAAGAGGTTTATTTTATGGAATTTTCAAGCATGGGCAGCATGAAGGAACTTATAAAAGCCGGAGGGCCGGTATTGTTCCTTTTGGTAGGTTTGTCAATTTATTCTATATCTGTAATGATAGACAGATTTCTTAAGTACAGAAGCAATATAAACAAGTCAAGAAGACTTATGGAGTACGTGCGCTATCAGCTGCCGGCAAGGAACTTCAACAAAATTACCGACGCCTGCCGCAAGAACGGATATTCCAATACCGCCGCGGCCAAGCTGGTGATTAATTTGCTTAAATCGGATAAAACCGACATAGCCGATTTAAACGATTTGGCCGATTCCATAATAAATTGGGAAACGGCTCAGCTTTCCCGCAAACTTTCCGTATTGGCTACTTTAGCCAGCACGACGCCGTTTATAGGCCTCTTCGGGACGGTTTTGGGCGTTATGAGGGCTTTTGCCGATTTATCTTCCATAAGCGGAGCTTCCGCCGGGCCCTCCGTTGTGGCAAAAGGCATAGCTGAAGCCTTGGTAAATACGGCGGCTGGGCTTTTCGTCGCGGTGCCGGCCTTAATCGCATACAACTACTTTTTAAGCAAAGTAAACTTTTTTGCGCAGAATATGCAATATTTGGCGCAGGAAGTAATTTCCGCCAAGCTTTATAAAGAACCGCAGCGCCCGGAAAACACCTTCGCCGCGGTGGAAGATCTTATATCGGCGGGCAAATTATGAAAAACCGCATGCAGACCCGCGGCATAATGGGCGAAATCAATATGGTGCCTTTTATAGACATCACTTTGATTTTGCTGATAATTTTTATGGTAATGACGCCTTTTATAGTGCAGTCGCAAATCAGCGTGGATTTGCCGTCCTCTACGGCCGTCAACACCATTACGGAAGATAATGTCATCCGCGTGGAAATAACCAAAAAAGGGCAGATAAAAGTTATGGATAAGGAAATCCCTTTATCCGGATTGCAGGAAGAACTTACCCTGCTTTTGGGCCGCGCGCATGAAAAAACGATTCTCGTTCAAGCCGATAAAGAAGTGCCCGTACAGCAAGTCGTAACCGTATTTGACACGGCGAAAAAGCTCGGCGCGGCGAAGCTCGGAATAGGCGTCGTGGAAACCAGATAAAGAAACTTTTTAAGGTTTAAATTTTTTATGAATTTATCACTAGTATATTCAGCGGCTTTGCATTTTTTGGTCTTCCTAGTCATGTTTGCCATGATGCAGGGCGCACCGGCCAAAAAAGTTAAAGCCGTATATACGATAGATTTCATAGGTTCGGCTTCCCAGCCTTTAAGATACGGCGCACAGGAAGAGAAACCCGCACCTGCCCCCGCGCCGGAACCGAAAGCCGAAGAGGAAATAAAAGCCCCCCCGGCCCCACAAGCTCCTTCGGAAATACAAGAACCTAAAAAAGAAGAGCCTAAAAAACCGGCTAAAAAGGAATATAATTCCAAAGAGCAGATTTCAAAAAAACCTAAAAAAAACAATAAAACAACCGCTAAAAAAGAAGAGCCCAAACCACAGCCTAAAGCCGAAGAGGAAAAAAAGGTTACCCTTTCCAAGCCAAGCATTTTGGGCGAAGTCGAATCCACCAATATAGATCCGGCCACTTTGCATAATCTTACGCCCGGCGGCGGGGAAGACGGCCCCAAAGCCGTAAGGGCCAGCTTTACAAACTTTCCTTACCCGTGGTATATAACGCAAGTACGTAATTCCCTTTGGGAACAATGGCAGAAACGTATGCCCAAAAAGAGCGCGGGGCTTTCCACTTTGGTGTCTTTCAATATTGATAAGTACGGGGCGGTTTACAGCGTACAGATAGAAAAAAGTTCCGGCAACGATTCTTATGACTACGCGGCGACTTCCGCGGCAGAAAATTCCGCACCTTATCCGCCTCTGCCGAAGGACTTCCCTAAAAATTTGCTTACGGTTACCGTAGAATTTAAGAATGAGGAGTAATTTATGTTGATAATATGGCGTTTTATTTTGCTTGTACTTGTTTTTTTGGCGGCTTTGATTTGCTTTCCGGATTATCCGAACACAACGCCGATAACGATATTCATAATGTTTATCGTTTCTTTCATATCGGTGCTTGTTTTGACGTTTATATTCTCGCTGCTGTTCTTGGGCAGATCTCACGTTTTTAACTGCATATTTGATTTGACTATCATCTTGGTTGTGGGATACTTCCTTTTAAATATAATGCCTCAAACCGACGGCGTTTCCCCCTACGATAAAATCATGAGCGGGAAATACCCCGACGAAAAGCAAATTGAGCGCGGTTTTAAGAAGCTGGATTTCACTTCCAACGGAATTAAAGAAGACATCAAAAAAACCACGGAAGATCTTAACCGCGGCATAGGCGAAATACAGAAAGTAATCAGCAAAGAGGTGCAAAACTAATGAAAACGGCCGTAATAACAGGCGGAAAAGGTTTTGTAGGAGGGAGGCTCTCCGCCCTCTTGCTTAAAGAGGGTTACCGCGTTAAACTATTAACAAGGGGACGCGGCGGCAAAACCGATAACCCGATGCTTGAAAGCGTCGGCGTAGATTACAGCGACATAAAAGATTTAAAAGCCGCCCTTAAAGGTGCGGACTGCGTATTTCACTTGGCGGCGGCTATATTCGCGTTTAACAAAGAAGAATTTTATAAAGCCAATGTGGAAGTAACAAAAAATCTGTGCGAGGCCGCCGCACAAACGCCGGGGATAGAAAGCTTTGTTTATTTATCAAGCCAAGCCGCGGCGGGGCCCAGCGAATATAAAAACAACCCGATAGACGAACGCGCCGTACCCGCGCCGGTTTCCGACTACGGCGAAACCAAACTTGAAGCGGAAAAATACGTAATGCAATTGCCGCAAACCATGCGTAAAACCGTTTTGAGAGCCCCCGTCGTATACGGTAAAAACGATTCGGGCGTATCAAAAATAGCGGCCTGGGTGGCAAGAGGAATAATGGTAAATCCCTCCTCTTCGGAAATGTTCTTTAACTTTATTTACGTGGAAGATTTGGTGTCGGCTTTATATAAAGCTTCCCTGCTGCAAGAAGCGGACGGGCAGACTTTCTTCGTTTGCGAGCCCGCCGGATACAGCTGGAAATACTTTATAAACTCAATGGCGGACGCCATGGGCAAACCGCGGCCTCTTATGTTCAATATGCCGTATTTCCTACTGGAAGCGGCGGCTTTTGTCTATGAAAGCGCGGCCCGTGTCTTTTCCATAACGCCGGCTTTGAATTATGACAAAATAAAAGAAGCCGCCATAAAAGGACATTGGGTTTGCAGCTCTCAGAAATGGGTCTCCTTAACGGGGCAGCAGTTTACCCCCCTTGCGGAAGGCCTTAAAAAGAGTTTCCAATGACAAAAAAACAAAATTACGCAGGAGCGGACGTTTTCTTTTCCGCGAAATATATTTTCGCACAGATAATTACTTTGATTATTTTCTTCCTCGGGTTTAAGTGGACGCTTTTCGGCTTATACTGGATACCGCCCCTCTTGAACCCGGTGCTTTATATCTGCGTGGTTTTGTTTTGGCTTTATTACAATTTTTTATGGATAAGGACGGCTCTTTACCTGCCAAGCACATATTTGGCGGTAAGAAGCGTATATGACGATTTAGGCGTAAAATTAGGCGTTTTTAAATGCTTTTACATCGCATTGTGCAAATTGAACCGCGCAAGAAAAGCGGAAGTCAAAATGCGCAGAGAAACAAAATTTATCCGCATGGCCGCCCTGAGCTTCGTCAAAGCGGGAATATTGGTTAATATGAGTCGCTTTGACGCCAAGGAACTTTCAAAAGCTATATTTATCCACTCTAAAAAACAGGTTATAGACATATTCAAATTCGTTCTGCCTTATTTCGCGCCGACCTTCGCAATACTTTTAATTTTAACGCCGCTGACGGTGTTTTTATCTTCGCACAATTACAGATACCTTATAGAACATCTTACGGGCGCGCCGGTATTGATTTCTTTTTGGGTTTATATAATCATACTTCCCTTTAAATTTATTTGGGTGTTTATGACGCTTTCCTCGCTGGCGGCGAATATAATCTCCCCCCTGCTGACTTTGCCTTTAAGCAAAATGTTCGCCCAATACGTTAAGGATAATAACGTCACGCTGAATTTGGGGAAAAAGCACCGTCTTCCGTTTGAAGGCTTAGCGTCGCTTTTTATGATTTTGACCGCTTTGGCGTTTTATATTTCTATTTTCTTAAATATTTTGTTATAATTAATATATCCGTTAGAAATCGCGGCGTTTAAAGCGCGGTTGAGGATAAATGGAGAGG
>NZ_CALGEO010000069.1:0-5085 GCF_937881865.1 Candidatus Proelusimicrobium excrementi | reverse complement strand
CGGAGCCGATAAAATCTTTGGCTAGAATAAAAGACTGGGCTATACCTTCGGGTTTGGGCTGTTCTATATAAGAAAGGTTCAGGCCCAGCTCATCCCCCCCGCCGAACAACGCTTTGAAAGCGGGTAAATCGCGGGGAGTGGAAATAAGCGCGATATTCCTTATCCCGGCGCGCATCAAAACCGAAAGGGGATAATATACCATCGGTTTATCATATACGGGGATAAGCTGCTTGGATATAGCAAAAGTGGCGGGATATAAACGACTGCCCGTGCCGCCGGCAAGAATAATGCCTTTCATGCGCCCTCCATCAAATAATAATCAGATTATATCATAAATGGGCCGAAGCATTTTCCGGCAAAATGAATATATACGCCGCCGATATAGATAAAACGACAAAAGCGGCCGGTGCATACAGTGTTAGCGGAATACCGACTTTAGTTTTCTTTAAAGATGAAGATCATTACGAAAAGTTCATCGGGGAAACTTCAAAAGCTTATTTAAAACAGAAATTGGAAGAATTGTTGAAAAAGTGAAGTAAGGCCGGTAATGCGCCGAAGCCTTGAATATAGAAAATGCCCCGGTTTGACGCCCGGGGCGTTTTTAATGTACAAAATGATACGCCAGCAAATCCCTGATAAAAAAGATGTTTTGCCCGTGCGCAAGATTTTTTGCAATAAAGTCGCAAGTTATATCTACATACGGGGTTTTGCTGATAAAAATAAAATGATAGAATTAAATTTTACAAACCGCTTTTATGCGCCCATAGTTCAATGGATAGAATAGCGGCCTCCGAAGCCGTTGGTGCAGGTTCGATTCCCGCTGGGCGCACTTTTTCAGACGATAGTATAGTAAAAAATATAGTAAAAATTTTAAAATCCCTATTTAAGATAGGGATTTTTTATTTTATTCAGATTTTGATAATGTTACACAAAAAGAGCTCTTCCTTTTTGATGTTGTTCCGAAGCTGAACAGCCCATGACGCAGCTAAAAGCCTCGAACGGCGTGCCAGCGGCCTGCCTTGCTCATCCACTGCTTTACTATCCCCAAACCAGCGGTAAAAGTTATAAACTTCTGCAAAACTCTTCCCTATCGGCTTCCCCTCGCTGTTTGTGGTATGCTTTAATTCCCCCTCAAAATTTATAAAATAAGCCTTGATTTTTCCGTTTTTATCTGTTATACTATCTTTACTGAAACCCTGCGGCAAAGCGCTTAAGTGCGTGGTTGCGGGGTTTCTCTTTACGTGCACATTGTAAAGGTCTAATAAATTCTTATCCTGCCCTTTTACACGTTCGGCGGCTAACTCTATCAAACATTCTTCCTGCCCTATTTGTACAATCGTTTCAAAATACACATATTCTTCCACATTTTGCTTATGCGCAATAGTCCTTTGGGAAGTATTGTGCGATAAATCCACATCCCCATTTTTAGGGCTTCTCTTAGCCGTATTAACAATCTTTTCTAAAGTAAGTAATGCCGTTTGATGTCTTTTTAATTTTCCTTACAGGAACAGTTTATTAATGCAAACCGAGAAAATGTTTATGATAGAGAAAAAGTAAACCGCAAGCTAATGAAGTACTTAGTCTGGTATAATACACAAAGATTGCATCAAAACATTAATTGTATGCCACCAATAGCTTACACATTAAAGGCTTTAGGGCTGTCTGGTCAAAAGTTCAAGATCTGTAGATACCATACACGCTCTTGACACCTTCTAATACAAATTAATAATATAAGTTATAAGTTTGCCTAATTTAAAGTTTGGCGGATTTATAAATGCATAGGCTTTTTACCCAGCTATTTGACAATTTAATTTAGGACTGTCACAGTCCAAACATTGTAAAAATTTTGAAAAACAGATTTGTTTCAATTCTTAATTTAGGAGATAGGAACATGCTGGAGTTTTGACAGGACTGAAAAAGCAGATTTGTTTCAATCTGGTCGCAACGATATGAAGAAGAGGAGCGGTTTTGACAGGACTGAAAAAGCAGATTTGTTTCAATAGCATTGTATAGACAGCACCTGTCTGTAATACGGATTTTAAGTTTTTTCAGTTATGTCTTAACAAACGAAAGGAAACCGTACCTCTATCAAATACGTAAGGTTAACCTTTCAACCAAAATTTTTAGTATTAAAATAATTTATTATTTACCAAAATTGCAATTGCTTACCAATGGATGTCTTTTCATCTATTTGGCGTTTTTTCTTTACTTCGGCGGCACTTATTGTAATAATGTTTCCCCATTGCGCATCCGTAATAAAGATACATTGGATATTTCCGGTTGTCGGGCTGATTATTTTTAAGTTATGTATTACGGAGTTTTTCTTTTCAACGCTGACGGCATTTTTTGCATATACCGAGTACTGCAACATTAAAAAACCGCTGTCCAGAAGAGCATTACGGAAGCGGGTCGCCTCTCTGCGTTCTTCTTTGGTATCTGTAGGTAAATCAAATAAAACCAAAAGCCAACCCATATAATATTTGCTTCTAGGTGTAGGTCTATTCTTCAAAAGAAAGTCCCTTCAAAGACGGTATTTTTATATTATTTACTATTTCCGTCCGATAAGCATCACAGACGGAAGATATATAACTATCTAAAGCAACAGGCAAAGAAACTTTTTTTGCTTTGCCAATATTTATTCTTGCCGTTATCATATCTTTTGCACAATGTTTTACAAAGGTTTCAATCTCCAAACGTGGATATTTTTTGTGATAACGCAATAATATGTAGTCAGAGAAAGGGCGCAAGGGCTCTATCAAATCATACACCAAAGGATTGCTTCTAAAGCGGTATTTATGGTGTATTCCCAAAACCGGATTTAGCCCGTGTATCAAAATACTTCTATGAAGCAAAGCGGACATGACCGCATAAGCATAATTAAGCATACCGTTTATAGGATTTTCCGCATTTTGATGTTCACGTTTTTTGGGAGCATTTTTACCGAAAGATTTAAAAAACACTTTCCAATAATGCCGGGCTATGTTGCCTTCTTCCAGGCAGTTATCCTGTATGTATTGCCATATTTTATGTTCTTTACACAAACAATCTAAAAGAAAGGCTTGGTTTTCACTCTTGTTTTTTAGGAGAAAAAACCATAATTTTGCCTGTAAAGACGGCGGCATATTTATTTGGCGTTCAAAGATATCTTTATGTACTATACGGTGCAAAGCGGTTGTCCTGCCTATGGGCTTATAGGAAGAATCACAATGTAAAATAACGGCGTTATTTTCCAGCAAGCGTGAAAAGCTCTCCCCGGAAAAACAAACTCCGCGCGCGGCAACCACAACCGCTAAAACATCGCACAGCGGCAAACGCTTTTGCGTTTTATCTGGTAAAGTACATGTAAGACAACCTCTGTCAACCCCGATAAAACTGCCATGGTTTAAAATGTGCACTATATGTGTTGTTATAGGATAGCTCCTTTATCTATTTTATAAGCCTTGCCTTCTTCAATAAAATTTTTCAATGATATCATATATTTCGCTCCGAAATCAGAGGTTAAAACAACTTGCCCGGATGAAATGGTATTCAATTTATATTTGCCGGGGTTTATATCAGCAGCTATACTTTTTTGACTTTTCTTTTTTGTTTTTTCATTCTCTATTTTAATTAATTTTACACCTCGCACTTTATTAGGCAAATATAGAGTTACACCCGTGTTCCAAAACAAAACTTTACGGTACTTTTCTTTAAATTCTTTAAGTTTATTAACAATACTGTCAAATGGATAAATTTGTTCAACCGCCCATTTTTCACCATTATTATAAATAACTTGTCCTTTATTTCCTTCTTTAGGCATAAGATATTGGCCCCTCACTTTGCCCATAGCACGATATTCTCCTATATCAGTTTTTAGAGAACCGTCCTTGTTCAGTACTTCTTTTTTTGTAAAAGCTTTAGAATCTATCATACTGATTTTATAAATCGGATTGCCTGATACTCTGAATTCTTTTAAAAACTTCTCCCACTCCTCTTGCGTAGGATTGCTTGCAAGTTTCTCTTCAAAAGCTTTTTTTACCGATAAATCAAATATCTTTTTCACATTCTTTTCAGCGTCGGATATCTTTATAAATAATTGTTCTATCCTTGTATTGAAACGGGAAACCATATAATACTTAACCTCTTTTCCTTCCTGACGAGCGCGCAAAGCGTAAACAGTTTCCCTTAAAACGGGTTTCTTGCTTCTTAACTGTATAGGGAAGACTTTACTTATGACATTTTCAAAATATTTTCTATTCCTTGCATATTCCGGTAAAATCAGTGTACCGCTTTTTTTATCGCGAATAATTTCTTTTGCAAAAGAAATTACAAGGGCGTCCAAAGCATGATGACGTTTATCCCCCCTGTTCTTTTTTATTTTTTCTAATTCTCCTGTGACTGTCATATAAACTATTTGTTCTTCAGATAAGTTTTTTAAGTCTTCATACAAAATAAAATTCAAGTTATAAGTTCTACGAACTTCGGCTGTAAAACCACCTGTGCACACAAACATTCTACGTTTATCACCTAAAGTATGTTCTCCCCAACCAAAATACAAACTGATTAGTTTTTTTGCAATTTTTTCCATATACTGGGTTGCCCGCAAATCTTTTTGAATTTGGGCTTCTTTTACAGCATCCGGCGAAATCAAATATAAATATTTTTTGGATTTGACATCAATATCTGTTCTTTTTAAATTCTCTAAAAAATCATTCCATTTACTATTATCACAAGAAAGCCATTCATAAGGAGTTTTATCTCCTTTTTCGCTTTGGTTTAAATCGTTAGTAGTAATAACTTTATTAGAAAAACTATTAGTTCCACCTCGTGAAGTAGGCACAATATGATCAATATCATATGAAGACCAAAGAGTGTATTTCAAATTCCTTGTATCAGATTTCACATCGTAAATATTGATGCTTTTTTGCTCTTCAAATAATTTAATCATCTCAATATTTTTGTATGTAATTGGGATTTTCTCATTTCTTAGTTTTTCACATGCCGCTATATTCTTTTTATAGTTGGCACCTATTTCTTTTTGATATTTAACCTTTTCTTTTTCGCTTATAAATTCTTCACGACCGATTTCTAACACGCAATAATCCG
>NZ_CALGEO010000068.1:0-9667 GCF_937881865.1 Candidatus Proelusimicrobium excrementi | reverse complement strand
TAGAATTGCTGGTAGTAGTATTGATTATCGGCATATTGGCGGCTGTGGCATTGCCGCAGTACTTCAAAGCGGTGGAAAAATCCAGATCAACTGAGGCCTTATCAGTTATGGGTTCTGTGGCGGCCGCTATGGAAAGAGCGAGATTGGTTCGTTCAGACAATACCTATCCAGAGGTTTTGTCGGAATTAGATATTGAGTTCTATGATCTTTCTGGTGGATCTGCTGTTGCTGGTGCGACATGGAATACTAATAACTTTGAAATGGAAGTTTCGGGAACGACTACAGCCGACGGTAAAGTAACAGCTACAAGAAAAGGCGGTAATGGCGCCGGGTATACTCTTACTAGAGAGTATTATACCGGTAAAGTTACTTGTGCGGAATCAGCGGATAGAGCTGGTATTTGCGCTTCCTTGGGTTTACAAACAGCCACGGGTGGAACGCCAAGCCAGTCTTAACAAAGCTTTGGTACTATACATATAGTACCCTCCTAAGGGGAGGCTTAACGGCTTCCCCTTTTTTTTGAGGAAATAACTTCTGGCATTGTACGGCCCTCACGAGAAAAATAAAACTGTAAAGAGGAAAATATATGAAAATATTTTTACTGGAAAAAATGAAGAGTTGGCATGTGAAGTGATTAAAAGGCTTACAGGGTATAGCAAGGGAACTGAAACAATTAAAGATAATAATAGAAGCAAAAACATTGAAATATGGAAAAAGGACGTAAATCATCCTTATTTTTACATTTTATTTAAACCTGAATGGCTGACGTTTGCCCTTCGTGTGAAAGATGAAAAATATGAAAATGAAGCAAGGAAACTGTTAAATTGCGAAGTGTTCAATAAATATAATTTGACGCGTGTAAAAGAAGAGTTTTTTAATAACAAATGGGTTTACAGAAATTTTTATTATCCTAACGCCCGCGTTTACAGAGAGGATATAATTAATACGGTTGTACAAGCTTTTAAAGATTTGGAAAATTTGGTTAAAAGTGACGCTGAAAAAATTTCACAATCCGCCGCTAAAAATCCCGTGAACGCTTCCGCCGCCAGCAATATCAAATAAATTTATATTTATCTCAAAACAAAACCCCCGCTTTCTTTAACGGGGGTTTAATCTTGTTTAAAAGCCTTAAATTAGCTATTTCTTGGCTTTTTTAATGCCTTCCAATACTTTGGGCAGTATTTGGTGCACGTCGCCCACAATGCCGTATTTGCAGAAGTTAAATATAGGCGCGGAAGCGTCTTTATTTATGGCGATTATGATATCGCTGTCTTGCATGCCGACGGTATGCTGTATCGCGCCGGAAATACCGCAAGCCATATAAAGCTTCGGTTTAACCGTAACGCCGCTTTGGCCGACTTGGTGGTTTTTAGGCTTCCACCCCGCGTCAATGGCAGCGCGGGAAGCTCCCACCGCTCCGCCGAGTTCCGCCGCAATCTCGTTCAAGATTTCAAAATTCTCGGCGGTTTTTAAACCTCTTCCGCCGGAAATTACAATCTTGGCTTCGTCGAGCTTTTCAACTTCCTGATTCGGCTCTATTTCTTTGCTGATAATTCTTACCTTCGCCGCTTTGGGGCTTACCGCAATAGGTTCGTTTATAACCTGAGCGACTTTACCCGGCGCGGTTACCTGTTTAGGCATTACATTGGGGCGAACGGTAGCCATTTGCGGGCGGTGATTGGGGCATTTGATGTCCGCCATAATGTTCCCGCCGAAAGCCGGCCTGGTCTGTATAAGGTTGCCTTCTTTAATTGAAAGGCCGGTGCAGTCCGCCGTCAAGCCTACAAAAATCTCCGCAGAAATCCTGGGCGATAAATCGCGCCCGACGTAAGTGGAGGGGAACAACACTATGCTCGGCTTATATTTATTGATAAGCGTAATCATGGCGTTGGCATAAGCTTCGGTGTTGTAGTCGGCGTAGCCGGGGCCTTCAACATTGTAAATTTTATCTGCTCCGTAAGAGGCCAGTTCTGCAAAATAACCGCCGTTGGCTTTGCCTATTACGACGGCGCATAAATCTTCGCCGAGCTGATTGGCAAGCTCTCTTCCTTTGGTTAAAAGCTCCAAGCTGACGGAGCGCGGTTTCAAAACGCCTCTTTCGGCTAAAAGTTCCACGAAAACCCAAACGCCTTTATAGGCGGATAAATCTTTTGCGGCTCCGCCGGTTTGGGGGAGGCTCAAAGCTTTTACCGGGCATTGGCTGACGCAAGCGCCGCACATCGTGCAGGAAGAATTGGCGACGGCTTTTCTGTTAACGAGGCTCAAAGCCCCGAAAGGGCATACGCTTACGCATTTGCCGCAGCCTACGCAATTTTGTGCAATCTGTATCATTAGATTATTTCCTCCTTGGCTAAAATCTCAAGCACTTTATCGGCCAATTCGCCAGCTCCGGCGTTGAATATTTGGCCTTTGGGCCTTGCCGGCGGGGGGAAAATCCTGTCCACGCGGGTAGGGGATCCGTCCAAACCGAGTTTTTTGGGATCCGCGCCGATATCCGCAGCGGTCCACGTCAGCGAAACTTTGTTCTGCGCGCGGAAAGCTCCGAGGAAAGAAGGATAAGACGCCTCATAATCAAAAGGCATAGTCATGGTGACCAAAGCGGGCAAATCCGCTTCCATAATTTGGTGTCCGCCGTCTATTATTTTGCGAACTATTACTTTACCTTCGGCGGTATCGATATTATCGCAGAAAGTTATTTGCGGTATGCCCAAGTGATAGGCGATGCCGGGGCCGGTTTGGGCGGTGTCGCCGTCAATGGCCATTTGGCCGCACATAACCAAATCGTAGGAGCCTATTTTCTTAATCGCCGTCGCAAGTGCGTAAGATGTGGCCCATGTGTCTGAACCGGCAAAGGCTCTGTCTGAAAGTAAAATTCCTTTGTCCGCGCCCAAAGCCAAAGCCATTCTTATTACGCTTTGCGCCTGATTGGGGCCCATTGAAAGAACTGTAACGGTTGCGCCGGTTTTCTGCTTTATTTTAAGCGCCTGACATAAAGCGAAGTGGTCGTAAGGATTTAAAATGCTGGGTACGCCCGCACGGACCAAAGTGGAAGTTTTCGGATCGACTTTCACTCTGGAAGAATCGGGCACCTGTTTTATGCAAACTATGATATTCATATAAGATGAAGCTCCTATTTTCTAAAAATCTCTCTGAGTTTCGCCGATACTTTATCGGAGTCCTCAATACAGCCGTGCATATTGGCTTCTATTTGGACGAAGTGCGTCGCGTTAAGCAAAGCGGCCGCGTCGGCGGTGCCCGCGCTTAATACGAGTTTCGCTCCTCTTGAAGCGATGTCATAAGCCGTTTCTTTCGCGTTTACGCGGCACATGGCTTTTAAAGTTTCGGCGTCGAATTTGCAGCCTTCCACTATTTTGCCGTTTCCGATTGCGCGGCAGAAAGCGGCGGCGACTTCGGCGTTGGCGATGAGCTCGCCCAGTTTAAAGGTTATATATTGATGTCTGGTCAAACGCTGCAAGCGGCATTCTTCCAAGACGGTCGCCAAAGCTCTTAAACCTAAGGCGATTACGTTTGCGCCGACTTCCGGGTTCTTTGCGTGAATGGCGTCCATTTCGTCGGCGATATTGTTGTAATACGCGCCTCTGCTCTTTAAATGTTCCTGCCAGCGGCCTCTGTAAATGGTCATCTCCATTACTTCGTTGGTGCCTTCATATATGCAGGTGATTTTTACGTCGCGTTTGATCTTCTCCACGGCGAATTCTTTGGTGTATCCAAAGCCGCCCAAAGCCTGTATGGCGTCTTCCGCGGCTTTGTTCCCGGCTTCGGTCGCATAGTATTTGCCGATGGAACCTTCCGTCGCTTGGCCGTGATTGTTTACGTCAAGCTTCTTAGCGGTTTCGTCGATAAACGCCCTTGCGGCTTCAAATTTGATGTAATGCGGGGTAATAAGTTTAAGCATATAGCCCTGCTTTTCGGAAAGAGGCCCGCCCGCCTGTATGCGGTGATTGGCGTAATCGATGGCGGTTTCTATCGCTTCTTCTCCGGCTCCCAAACCGAAAGCGGCAACCATTAATCTGGTGTAGCCGAATACGGCCTGCGCCTGAAGCAAACCTTTGCCTTCGACTCCGCCGATTAAGTTCGCGGCGGGTACGTACACTTCGTCAAAAGAAAGACCGGCGGTGTTTGAAAGCCTTATGCCGTGCTTGTCTTCGTGTTTGTCTTGGGTGAAACCGGGGGTTCCCTTTTCAACCAAGAACCAGCTGGGGCCGCCCGGCGCGAGCGCGAGGACGGTGTATAAATCCGCCACGGCTCCGCTTGAAATCCACATTTTGCTTCCGGTAATTTTATAGCCTTTGATTTGGCCGTTTTCAATTACGTGTTCGGCCCTTGTTCTTAAGGAAACGAGGTCGCTTCCCGCGTCGGCTTCCGTCGCGCCGTAGGCAACCATAAGGCTTTCTTTGGCCATTCTGTTGAACCAGTAGGCTTTTTGTTCCGGCGTGCCGCCGACCGATAGCGGGTCACTCCCTAAAAAGGTGGCGAATACCGAGGTGGCTATACCCAAATCAACGCGGGCGAGGGCTTCGCATATTCTGTATATGTCGGTAGTAGTTCCGCCGAGGCCGCCGTATTCTTCCGGTATTAATAAAAGATTAACGCCGAGAACGTCGCTTCTGTACATATCTTTGATAAGCTCTGCGGGAAATTCGTTCTTGGCGTCATGTTCGCGAATAAACTCAAAGGGGATTTTAGTTTTTGCGTAATGCTTTAAACTGTCAAGCATTAATTCTCTGGACACTGCATCAATTTTTGACATAGATATCTCCTGAAAAAGATTATTTATATAATATCATTTTTGGCAATACAATCTCAAATGTGCGAAACGGTTTTTGTTTTTAAAATCGACAGTTCTGCGCAAATAAAAAAGCCCCGGCCTAAACCGGGGCTTTAAAGTAAAACGCTCTATCAGTTGTTGGAACTGCTCATTAAACTTATCAAGTTTATCAAAAGGTTGACGATATCAAGATAAATGTTTACGGCAAAATCCAAAGCCGTGCTCCAGTTGTTGGCGGCGGCTACGGTTTTGAGTTTCGCCAGCTGGTTGAAGTCGTAAAGCAAGTATCCTGTAAATATAAGCACCGCCGCGCCCGATATCAGCCTGTTGACGGAATTTTTCATCTTAACAAAAAGGCCTATTACGCTTATTACTATTACGGCCAAGAGCGCAAAAAACAAAATTTTGCCAAGCCAGGAAAAATCTATCCCGGAATAGCTCGCCACCGCGCCGGTAATAACGGTGGTAAGGGCCGTTATAAGCGTGGCTTTTTGCACCACTTCGGGGTTTGAAAGCGTATAAATACCCAATGTAAATCCGCTTGAAAGAGTAAAAGCGAACATGAACACGAAGCTTAAAAGCAAATTGGTTTTAAAGAACAAAAGCAGCAAAAACGCGATTATGTTTACGATTAGGGCCGTCCACATGGTTGTTTTTATTTTGTTTACGTCCCCGGTTTGCACCGCGCGCTGAAATATTCCGGCCGAAAGCCTGCTGCCGATATATGCTATAAAAAGCGAGCATCCCAAAATAAGGCAGGTTTTTAAAAGTAATGTTTGAAACATGTTTACTCCTTTCGTTTTTTATTTTAAAAAACGGCGCGCCTTAAGACGCACCGTTTAAATCAAAGCTTCCGGGCTAGGGATCGAACCTAGGATTTCTCCTCCAAAGGGAGACGTGTTACCGCTACACCACCCGGAAAAAATCAGAACACTTTAAAACTTCCAATTCCAGTAAATATATTATACGTTATTTATCCGCAACCGGCAAACAGGCTTCTATCGTATCGGGCCCTTTGTCTTCCGGCTCGGAGGGAATTCCGCTGCTGGGCTTCTTGGCAAGCTCTTCCTGATAAGCTTTAATAATATTCTCTTCAAGATATTTCCTGAAATCTTGATTAATCGGATGAACCATGTCCTTATGCGAACCGTCCGGCAGTTTTCTTGAAGGCATACACAAAAATACCCCTTTGCCGCCTTGCACTATTTTCATATTTCTGACTACAAAGGAATCATCAAATGTTACGCTGGCAAACGCTTTAAGGCGTTCTTCGCCCATAAGTTGAATCCTTATTTCTGTGATCTTCATACTCAAGTCCTCCAAAAATGCGTTAAGAAAAGCGTCCTGTTTTCTTTTGACATATTCTTAACGATTCCCTTTGCCTTTTGTTCATCCTGGACAAGCGCGAATACGCAAGCTCCCGAGCCTGACATCAAGGCATAATGCGCACCCAAGCTTAAAAGTTCGCTTTTAAGCTGAGCGACGCTTCCCTTGTACGGAAGAACAGAGTCCTCAAGTTTATTGTAAATAAGATTAGCATAGTCATGTAAAGGACTACCGCTTTCAATACTATATATTAGTTTATTAAGATTAGAGATATGTGTCAAGATTTTTTCTTGCGGATTCAGGGTTAATCTTTTATAAGCTTCCGTCGTGTCGGAGCCTTCTCCCGGATAAGCTATTATGACCCATGGGGAGCTTATTTTGCTTTTTACCGGCGTAAGTATTTCGCCTATTCCTTCCGCTTTAAAAAAAGTTTCGGGATATAGAAATACGGGTACGTCCGCGCCCAATTTCGCGGCAATGTTTACAAGTTCTTTCATGCGTTTGGAGTTGAGTTCTATGTTGAACATACTGCAAAGGCCGGTTAAGACGGCCGCCGCGTCGGAAGACCCCGCGCCGAGGCCGGAGCCCAGGGGCATATTTTTTTCAAGGCGAATATTGCAGTCGGCTTTTATCTCGAAATGCTCAAAAAAAGCTTTTGCGGCTTTATAGGCCAAATTGCTTTTGTCGGCTTTTAAACCTGCTCCGAAAGGGCCTTTGATTTTTAATTCTATTTTTGTTTCCTGCGCTCTTTGCGCGGATATTTTTATGTCGTCGCCTATGGCCAGCTTCGCAAAAAGCGTAGCCAAATCATGGTAGCCGTTTTCTCTTTTGCCGGTAACTTCAAGAAATAAATTTATTTTTGCCGGGGCGAATACGGATATTTCCATGGTCATTTCTCCTCTCTGCCAATAAGTTTTCCGTTTTGATAGAATTCTCTGTATATTTCTTTTCCTTCCGCGTCAAAAACCGTTTTGGGCCCGCACGGCAGATTGTCTTTGTAGGTTTCTATCAGCGTAAGGCGTCCGTTTTTTGCATAGGTTTTCCGTTCTCCCTGAAGCATCCCGCCGGAAAACGTCTCCTCGTGCATAATGTTCCCGTTGGCGTAATAGAAAATTCTTTTTCCGTGTTTTTTGCCGTTTTTATATTCGGCTTTAACTTCCATAGAACCTTCCGAATTGAAATGTTTTACGTCGCCGTCGCGTTTGCCGTTCCGGTACTCTTCGGACATCAGCAATTTCCCGTCCGGGCCGAATAGTTTTCTGCTTCCGTGTAAAAAACCGTCTTTGTAAGAAAGCTGCTCTTCAGTGGGGATATTATGGATAAAATTAAAGCGTTTGGCTTTGCCGTCCTTAAGTCCGTTTTTATATTCTTCCTGGGATATCAGTCTGCCTTCTTTGTCGTAAGTTTTTACGGTTCCGCACGGCAGGCCGTTTTTGAAGTAAGCTTCTCTCTTTACGCTGCCGTTGGGATAAAATTCTTTCGCGTCCCCGCTGAACACTTTGCCCTGAACGCTTAAAACGTGACCGTTTTCGTCCAGTTCCTGCGAGCCTGTTTGGTCGCCGTCTATAAAGAAGATCCTTTGGCGCATATTTCTTATAAAAGTTTTCCCTTGGGCGAAGAACGCGGCGCCGCATTTGTCTTCCGCCGGCGCGGAGAATGTTCTTTCCGTTCTTCCGGTAAGCGTCAGGGAATTTTTAAGCTTGCCGTTTTTGTATGTTTTTTCCATACACAAATCGGCGTAATATTCCTTTACTTTGCCGTCGGGTATTTCTTCCAGTTCGGATGTGCTTTGGGTGTCGGCTTCCCTTACGGAAATCAAAGCGGCTTTAAAAAACATCTTTTTATTGCCGAAGACTATCGCTATTATTTGTTCTTTTGTATCCATATTTGTTTTTATTATATCAAAAAATGCCTTTGATAACGCCCGAAAAGGGTTTCCCGGCGCGTCCTCTTTATTAGATCATTATATTTTTTTATAGATTATTGACAACGGCGGTCTAATGATATATTCTTAGATAAAGACGACAATATTTAAGTTACAGGGGTGTGTATAATGAGCGAAATTCATCTTAACGACGCAACTTTTGATAAAGAAGTTTTGGAATATAAAGGCGTGGTGCTGGTAGATTTTTGGGCGCCGTGGTGCGGTCCCTGCAGAATGCTTGGCCCTGTTATAGAAGAGCTCGCCTCCGAATACGAAGGCAAAGCCAAAATCTGTAAAATCAACACCGATGACGCTGCTGAAAAAAGCACGCAGTACCGCATAGCTTCCATTCCCACAATCCTCTTCTTTAAAGACGGAGAATTAAAGAAGCAGCTTATGGGACTGCAGAGCAAAGAAGAGCTTAAAAAACAGCTTGATGCTCTTTTATAAAATTTATAATATAAATCTTGCCGAACGTACTTTGCCCGCCGTAACAAGCGGGCAAAGATAAAATCCTTCAAAACTAGAGGTTCCCTTTCCAATTTGCGCGCTTTATGCGCCGATTATGCCGCATAAAAATAAATTATGCCCTTTTCAAAAGAATTTTTTATTATTGACGCACACGGTTTTCTCCACAGAAATTATCACGCTTTGCCAAAATTAAGAACGTCTAAAGGCGAGGAAGCCGGTGCTTTATACGGTTTTGTCAATTGGCTTATAAGATTTTTAAAGGATAAAAAACCGCATTACGCGGCGGTTTGTTTTGATTCAAAAGGCCCTACGTTCCGCCACGAACTTTACCCCGATTATAAAGCCAACCGTCCTAAGGCTGACGAGGAACTTGTAAGCCAGCTTAAAACGGCGCGGGATTTGGTTTCCGCCATGGGTTTTAAAATCGCGGCTTTGCCCGGCGCGGAAGCCGATGATTTAATGGCGACGTTGGCGGCCTTGGGCAAAAAATCCGGCAAGGATGTCGTAATAGTAACTTCGGATAAAGACATCTATCAGGTTGCCGGCGGTGGCGTAAAGATATGGTCCGGCGCGGCCAAGGAAGAATATAAGGCTGAAGAAGTCTGCCTGTCCAAATTTAACGTATCTTGCGCTTATATGCGCGATTATCTTTCGATAGTCGGGGACGCTTCCGACAATATTCCGGGAGCGGAGGGTATCGGCCCCAAAACCGCGGCGGAACTTATAAATAAATTCGGGCATATTGCGGATATATACAAAGCGGCGGAAGCGGGCGACGCCGCAATCAAACCCGGCGTAATAAAAAAACTTTTGGCCGCCAAGGAAAGCGTTTTGCTTTCCGAAAAGCTTGTAACTTTAAAAGACGATTTGCCTTTAGGCTTGAGTTTTGAAGATTTCGCAGTAAAAAATCCCTTGGAGTCTGAACTGGAAATTTTCGCCAATCGTTTTGAATTTAAGAATTTGCTGTTGCAGAATAATGAAAGATAATATGTTAAGAGGATGTGGAACTGCCCTTGTCACTCCGTTCAAGGATGGGGCGGTAGATTACGAAGCTTTTGCTGCCTTGGTTGACAGGCAGGTTGCCGGCGGTGTGGATTTTCTTGTGCCGCTTGGTACGACAGGAGAGACCCCCTGCCTGACAGACGAGGAGAAGATAA
>NZ_CALGEO010000067.1:0-3324 GCF_937881865.1 Candidatus Proelusimicrobium excrementi | reverse complement strand
ATATCAGAATATTCAAAACGTGTAACTAAATCATGAACATACTTTCCAGCAAGTACAATTTTTTGAACGCATTTATTATTTAAAAGTTCAAGTATTTTCCTGTAATCTCCGCGGAAACTGTACCCTAAAATATCTCTTATTATCGTGTTGGAAGAATAAGGTATGCCTTGGTGAGTCAAATACTCTTTAAAACGCTTCACAAAATCCCTAGACATTGACACGCGCCCGTCCAAATCATTAAGGCGGATATCACCGCAAGGGTCATTAGGCTGAGGTGTTTGCTTACACGTTGCGGTATTTGCCGCGGTTGCTTCCCTTGCGCCGTACTTTACAAAATCTCTTTCCCACGCGACTGACGCACAGTTTAAAGTACACTCGGCTGTTTCATTGTTTATGGGGAATTCCTCCACCGCAGGGGCAGTTTCTTCCAGGCTTGATACATAAGAGTCAAAATTCCTCATCAAATTTTGCATAGGCGTGGGATAAACGTAAGCATCATTTAAAGCATAGATAAAGACCCCGAATCCCGCCGCACCTGCGGCCGCCCCGCCTTCGGCGGCGTAAGGCAGAGCAAGAACCATTGCCCCCGCCAAATATGAGGCTCCGTTTCCCCCTCCCGAACATCTAAGGAAATTAGCGGCATTGGCAAACATATCCTCGCCGGAGCCAAGCTCATAAACGCGCGCCAAATCGCTTACCACCGCGACATAAAGGAGCTTTTCATTTTCTTTGTTAATGTCAAGACCGCATACGGCTTTGCCAAGCACTTTGGCGATATGCGCGCGATGTTCATTCCTGAGCCAAAATTTACCGGCCGGGGAATTGTCAATTTCTTCGCCGGTTGAAGCGTTCAATCTGTCGGCGGAGTAAAGAGCAACGGCCCTCGCGGCGGAAAAGCGTATGACTTCGTCATAAGAAGAACCGGTATACTTATAAATTTCGTTCAAACCTTGCTCGGGGCCGCCGCCGGGCAAACTTTCGGCGTAAAGCATAAAAGCCGAAGTTATGAAAGAAGGCGTTATATCTGTATGGTCGGCGGCGAGTTTCGCTATAAATTTGCTTATGTCCTTTCTATTTTTAACCGCGTCATATATCTTAAGCAAAGCGTTTTTTTCTTCCTGATCTCTTGATTTTCCCAAAGGAATATTTTCAACCAAAGATAAATAATAGGCGGCTTCTCTTTCTTCAGTGTCCGCTTGCTGTTCCTGACGCTGTTGTTCAAGAGCGGAAGTCAGCCTTTCGCCGTCGGGGTTGTTCCTTTTCTTATTACAATCCACTCTCCTGCCGCGCCTGTCAAAACATACTGTGCTTATCTGCCCGCCGTAAGAATGGGCAATCGCGTTGACGCTGTTTACAAATTTTTCCGCTTCGCCAGCATCTTGGGCAAAATATGTTTCCATTTTGCTCATGTGATATCGAACTATGCTTTCCCAAAAGTTATGTTCCGGCTTTAAAGACTTATTCCCTTTTATGCACGAAAATATTTTTGCGTAACGCGAATGCAACTGCCATATATTGCCGCTTTTCCATCTGGAATCCCTGTGGTTGTTTTTCATTTGTTGTACGTCGGTGCAGGTAAAAGCCGGCGCGGCCGAGGCGAAATTCGGCAGCAATAAAGCAAAAGATAAAAACAGAGAGAATATTTTTACGTGCATAGGAGCCTCCGATAGGTTTGCCCTTAATATTGTATTCTTTTCCTTCCGGGCGGGCAAGGACCTTTGGGCCCAGGTTAAAAAAGGTCTTTTGTCCCATAAGAATAAAAAACGGCGCGGCAAATTAAAGCCTTGTTTAAAGAAGTGAAAAATATTATCATTTATGTAATTATGAAAAAGTATATCTTCTCCTTGGCTGCGTTTATAGTATTGTATATCGGCGCAATGTACTTTGTGCAGGAAAACACCTCTATCAAGCCGGCGGGACATACGCCCGCAAGAATGAGCGATTTCTTTGCCGAGCTTAAACGCCCGGTTCCTCAGCCTGTTACGCAGGCCGAGCAGGAACACAGGATGACGCCACAGGAAGAAGAAGCCCTTAAACTTAAAGCCGAGCAGGAACGCCTGGCTGCGGAAAAAGCCCAAGCCGAAGCCGCACGCTTAAAAGCCGAAGCGGAAAAACGCGACGCGCTTTTTGCCTCCAAGGGTTTAGTCAATATAGAAAGCCTTTCGGTAAAATTATTTTTAGATATCCGCTACGCTACGGAAAATAATTTTGCCGGGCAAAAAATGTATACATCCGATAAATGTTATCTGCAGCAAGACGTTGCCGAAGCCTTGGCTAAAGCCGCCCGCTACGCGGAAGAAGAGTCTTCTCCGTTTTATCTTTGCCTTTACGACTGTTACAGGCCGCTCTCCGCGCAAAAAACCATGTGGGATATACACCCGGTTCCGGGCCAAGTCGCAAACCCTAAAACAGGCTCAAACCACAACAGAGGAACCGCAGTTGATTTAGGCCCCTGCGACGCCAACGGCTACCCGCTTGAAACGCCTACGCAATTTGACGATTTTTCCGAACAGGCCTACGCTTACGCAAGAGAAGGCGTCAGCCAAACGGCCCAAGATAATCGCGCCGCCCTGCAAAAAGTAATGAGGAAAGCCGGTTTTACCACTATCAGGAAAGAGTGGTGGCATTTCAACTATAAAAACGCAAACAAATATCCCATAATCGATTTGGAATTTTAACTTCCTTTCCGGTTTACACTAATAGACAAAATATAAATAGGTCGGTTTTGCCTAAAAAAACGGCTCTAAAGCCGCTTTTGGCATAATATAATATCTTAAAAATAAGTACAGAAAAACCCCGGTTCGCTTAATGCAAACCGGGGCGGTTAGTTGAGAGGCTTATGCCTCAATATATTTTTGAACATGTATGATGTTTATAAGTAATAGTCCAATAATATTTATATGTTCCAGAGAGAGGATGTGCACGTTCACATAGCTTTACATCACAATCTGTAATAACTTCTATTCCCGTTTTACCTAATGCCGATACTTCGCCCTTAACAAACTGGTCACGGAACCTTTTACAATCGGCCATTGCACGATCCCTGCCATCATACCCATCAGGGCAAGTTGGCATATTCATTGTAGTTTTTTCAGACCATGAGCATTTAATGCATGCCTTCTCCGCAGAACTCCACTTGTTAGGAGATGCACATACACAACTTGTAGGCATCCATTCACTATAGCGCCATCCGCTGGCCGTATATTTATTCTGCGTTGCTCCGGCTGTCGAACAGCTTTCGGCATATGCAGCTATAATACAGGCAAAAACGCAAAATACACTAAAAAATATATTTCTAACCGTTTTATTTTTTGACATCTTTTT
>NZ_CALGEO010000066.1:0-17534 GCF_937881865.1 Candidatus Proelusimicrobium excrementi | reverse complement strand
ATGATTGTAGCCATCATGCCCATATTGTCGGAGTTGACCCTGTTTATTATCCCGCCGCCGTCGCGTACTCCGCGCCAGATATTGCCGCCGCCTATTACTATGGCCAGCTGGCATTTTGTTTTTACGGCGGATTTGATTTCCTGCGCGATGTCTTTTAAAGCTTTGGGCTCAACGCCGCGTTCCCCGGTCTGCGTAAGGGCTTCTCCTGAAAGTTTAAGTAAAATCCTTTTGGGCATAATGCACCTCTCAAAATTATTAAAGAGTTTTTCTTATAATACAAAATTTTATACCGGCTGTAATTATAATTTTCCGGCTGATAAAAAAACTCCCCCTTGCGGGGGAGTTCGTTTTTTAGAAATTAAATCTTAAATCGGCTTTGCCGCCTATACTCTCAAGGCCGCCGGCGGTTCCGTAGGCCTGCAAAGCGGCGGTTATATTGTTTTTCCAAGTTTTCCTTACGTCGATTGAAGCTCTCGCAAAGTCTTTTACGCTGAGTTCCGGCAGAGCGGTTTGCTCCGCCTTGAATTTTGTTTCGTCCAGCATATTAAATACAAAGCTTGCGCTTGCAAAAGGCTGGAAAGCCTTGTCGAAATTGCCGATTATTTTTACGCCCGGTTCAAGCTGAACCGCGCTTAACGGATCGGCTTTTATTTTGACTCCGTCGGCGTTGGTGTAGTCAAACACGTTTACCATTGAATATGAGGCCGAGTAATTGGGCTGTAATACCAATATCCCGCCGAGAAGTTCAAAATTATATCCGCCTCTTAAAGCCGCGCCGGCGGTGTCGTCGTAGGTTTTGCTTCCGTTAAAAATAGCTCCGCCGTAAGTGGTGGTGGAAGTTCTCTGAACGGTATTGTTTACAAAGTCGCCGTTTATATTTTCTATAAAGTTTTCCTGAATATTGCTTACGGCGCTGCCCTGCATGGAGTTGTTTGTATTAAGGATATTGCTTACAAAGTTTGTATCTAAAGCTTGGGAAGGATTTTCCACCCTGGCGGAAGTTTCGCTTTCCGTATAGCTGTATGTTACCGCCGCGTTTGCGGCGTCGGAAGTTTCCGCAAGTACGGAATTGCCGTTTGAGTCCTGAGTCCAAGAAAGATAAACTTTCTCGTTTCCCGAACCGTATTGATTGTTTTTTAAATAAGCGGATAGATCTTCCGCGTTAAGAGTTTGTAAAAAAACAAAGGCAGCAATGCAAACGGAATCATTTTGGCAACAATAACGTATGAGCGTATTGCAGCCTTAACATGGTGTATGCTCATTGTTTGATCCTTGTTGTCTGTAAGTTGATTTTATTCTTAAATTATATAAATAAGCCTTGGCATACACCATATATACTTGGTTATCTTCCCCTGCCGCCGCCTCCTCCGAAGCCGCCGCCGGAAAATCCTCCTCCGAAGCTTCCTCCTCTCCGTCCGCCGCTTCCGCCCGAAGAAGAAGGCTGCACGGCAGATCTTGCCAAAGCGGAGGAAAACGCCGCTGAAGCTATAAAACTTCTTCCGCCCAGCGAGGTTAGTTTTTCTTCAATGCTTTCTTCCGAAAGCACTTTCGTAAAATTTTTTATCCATTTGCTTTGTATGCCGAAGGCATAAGCATAAGGCAGATAATCCGCAAAAATTTTAAGTTTGTCTTCAGGATTGGAAAGTTCCGTGCGGTGTTTTTCGGCTTTTTTCATATATTTTTTGAAGGCAAGCAAACGTAAATAAATTTCTCTGCCTTTGGGGCTGGCATTATCCATATAAACGGCGTAAGGTATTCCCAATGCAAGAGATATCAGGAAGTACATTTCGGCAGCGCTTGAAAATATTGTCGGCCAGAAACACAAAATCATTACGGTTATATAAGCTTTTAGCTGCCAGTTTATTTCAGCGGCTGATAAAGCAAGGCTGAAAGACAGCAGCATGGCAAATATATTTACCCCCATTACACCGGTCCCGGCTGATGTATTTATGAATATAAATATTTGCATGAGCAGCATTATACATATCGGGAATATTATAAACTTATAATTTTTTTCTATATATATGCGGCCTTGTTTATGCAAAGAAGTTTTTACTGTATCGGCGCAGGTTTTAACTTTTGACTGATACTTTCCGTTCAGATTCAATACTTTTGAGTGTCCTATGCAATTAATAACGGCGTTTTCTTCCTCGGCTTTTTCCGGTTCGGCGTCGCCGATTTGTCTTATTTCAACGCTGCTGCCTTTTTTGCTTATTTTGATTTTTTCTTTTACGGCAAGGCTGACGAAAGCCGCGGAAAGGAGGCTTAAAGAGAATTTTCTCTTAAGGATATATCCAGCCAAAGCCGGGGAAATATTATTTGGCGGGGCGTAAAGCACGGTACCGTCGGGCTTTGGATCTTTGCCGAAACGGAGCCAGGTTATTAAATAGTAAATCATCAATATTACGCAAAGTACCGGGGGGACATATTTCAGGATAAAAGCCTTTATTTTATCGCTCAAAGGTTGTTTTATGTTAGGGTTTTTAAAAGGAACCGCCACGGTAAAGCCTTGCCCGGGATAAAGCGGTTTTGTTGTTTTAAAAAACAGATGTCCGCTTTGTTTGGCGTCGCTTTGTTTTGAGCGGTAGCCGCCGGTATAAAGAGAAATGCCTTCATTTATTACCTCGGAGCCTTCCGGCAATATAAGGCGGAAAGTGGCGCTATCTATCGGGAAAGCCCAATTATTGCCTGTAACGTTCCAGTAAACTTCATTAAAATCCTTGGAGAAAATTACCGCATTCTGCATAGTGTAAGATAAAACGTATTTATGTGTGCCGGGGCTTATAAAGTTGTCGTTTCCGAAGTTTACTTCAATATCTCCGCCGTTATCTTCGGTAAAGTAAGGGTGCGTACGCCCGTCCATTAAAAGGGAGTTTATCCATATTTCGTGCCCGGACTGCGATGGAATTTCCCTAACAATACCCCTTCTTATATTTTTATGTTCTGCGACCACGGTGATTTCTTCTATAACATCGGCGCGCAGATCATCTCTGATGAAAAGCGTAACGTTAAGGTCTAATATCCTTTCGGAAGCAAAGGAAAGGAGGGGAAAAAGAATAAATAAAAAAGAAAATATAAATTTTTTCATAGATTAAATTATAAGATAAATAATGCTTTATGGAAATGTTTTTTACAACTCTAAAGTAATCCGCCGGTATGTTTCTTGTTTTATAAGGATATGCTTTGCGCCGTGCTCCATACAAACAAAAAGCCCCTTCCCGAAGGAAGAGGCTTTTAAGTTTTTATAAGGTTTAGAATCTTACGAATCTGGTTACCTTAAGGTTTACGCCGAGCTTTTTGCTTTCTTCGTCGATAACTTCCTGTACGGATTTTTTATTGTCTTTAATTGACGGCTGATCAAGCAGGCAGACGTCTTTAAAGAATTTTTTAATCCTGCCGGGAATCATCTTTTCGATAGCGGCTTCGGGTTTGCCTTCGTTTTTGGCTTGGGTAATTGCGATATCTTTTTCTTTTTCAATTACGTCAGCGGGAACTTCGCTTTCGGTTAAGTATTGGGCGACCATACCTACGCCTTGCATGGCGATTGCGCGGGCAAACTCTTTAATTTCTTCTTTTTTGCCGCAGCAGCCGTCGGTTTTGTCGCACATCATTTCAACCAAAGCGGCTTTTTTATTGTCGGAGTGCAGATAGTAATTGATTACTCCGCAGCCTTCGCCTTTCTTCCAGCATACAGCTTTGTTGAAAGAAACGTTCTCGCCGAATTTCGGGGCCAGTTCGGTAATCATATCTTTGATTTTCTGATCGGCGGTATAATCGGTTACGTCCGGGTTGGCGAGCATATATTCCGCTATTTTGTCCACAAGTCCGATAAAATCGGCGGTTTTGGCGACGAAGTCCGTTTCGCAGCCCAAATAGGCCATGGCTACGGTATTTCCGTCTTCGGAAACTTTAATGGATACTCTTCCTTCTTTGGTTTCTCTGCCGGCGCGTTTTGCCATATCGGCCAAACCTTTCTTGCGCAGGAAGGTTACCGCGGCTTCAACGTCGTTGTTGCACTCGGCCAAAGCCTGTTTGCAAGCGCCTAGGCCGGCTCCTGTTTTTTCTCTTAAAAGTTTAATATTTTCTAAACTTGACATAAATTCTCCATTCTGCAATTTTTGCCCGTCCGCTTTTTGTGCGGACGGACGGATTAAAAGTTAAGCGGCGGCTTCTTCTGAAGCTTCTTTGGCCTCTTCTTTAACTTCTTCTTTCGCCTTTACGGTTTTTTTGGCCGCGGTTTTCTTGGCGGTCGTTTTTTTGGCTGCGGGTTTTTTAGCCTTTTTTTCTTCTTTGGCTTCGTCGGCTTTTTCCGCTACAATCGTTTCCGCTTCGGCTTTTACTTCTTTTTTTGTTTCTTCAACCGCGGCTGCGAGGGCTTCCGCCATTACGGGGTTTTCAACCGGTTTTTCTTCTTTAACTTCTTCTTTTACGGCTTCGGCTTCCGCTTTCTGTTCGGCGTTTGCGCCGTTGGCTTCGTTTCTGCCTTCAATGATGGCATCGGCTACGGCCATGCAGAAGAGTTTTATTGATCTGGCGGCGTCGTCGTTGCCGGGTACCGGCACGGTGATGTTGTCGGGATCGGCGTTCGTATCGCAGACGGCTACTACGGGTATACCCAAGATTTTGGCTTCTTTTACCGCGCCCTGAGTGTCAACCGGGTCAATGATAAAAAGTATGTCCGGCAGGGTTTTCATGTCTTTGATGCCGCCGAGTAATTTTCTGAGGCGGTTCATTTCTTTGGTTAATCTTGAAGCTTCTTTTTTGGAAATGGCTTTAAGTACGCCTTCCTCTTCCCATTTTTCAAGTTCGGCCATTCTTTCGACTGATTTTCTTACGGTCTGGAAATTGGTTAAAGTTCCGCCGAGCCATTTTTCATGGATGCAGGGGCAGCCGGCTCTTAAAGCTTCGGCTTTAATTGCTTCCTGGGCTTGTTTTTTTGTGCCTACAAATAAAAATTTTGAACCTTTTTTGGATTCTTCTTTAATATAAGCGCAGGCTTTTTTTAATTCTTTGGCGGTTTTCTGCAAGTCAAGTATGTGTACGCCGTTTCTTTCGCCGAAGATATAGCGGCTCATTTTAGGGTTCCATCTTGAGGTTTGGTGGCCAAAGTGCACACCGGCTTCCAACATAGCCTTCATTGATATATTGCTCATTATTTATTCTCCTTGTGTCGGCGCGCACCAAAATTTGGGCAGGGGATGCCCACGGCGATGCGCTGCCAAAGCTTCGTAAACGCGGCATTTGATTTACTGATTTGTTTCGCCTCGTTTATCCGGCTTATCAATATTATAGCATAAAAAAACCCCGCCTTTTAAGCGGGGCTTTTGCAAAAGCTTAAAAACTTAGAATCTGCCGTTTACCAACACCATACCGGGGAACCATCCGCCGTTTTTAATGATGTTGACCAAGCCGATCTGCAAGCCTCTGTCGATTGAAGTGATGTTGTTTACGAAGCCGAGCTGCAAACCTTTAAAGTTCTGGGCCTGGTTGTAAAAACCCCACTGAAAACCGGTCATGGACTGAGCGAAGTTTACCGCACCCAGCTGGGCGCCGGTTACTTCTCTGTCGCTGACGTTTACAAAACCCCACTGAACACCGGTTACGGTGTCAGCTACGTTTAAAAGGCCCCATTGTACGCCGACAGCGTCTTTGGAGGTCGTATAAATTGCGCCTTGTACGCCGCGCATTTTATAGGCTCTTGCATAAGCGAAAGCGCCCTGAAGGCCGTGCATTTCGTCGGCTCTGGCGGAAATAAAGTTCCAGTCAAGGCCGTGTACGGTGGGAGTATTGTTGTCGACTAAACCGAGAACTACATTGGCTTTTGAGGTCTGCGGCCAAGCGATATCGTCATATAAAGACAATTTTACCGGGCTTTGCGCGGCAGCGTTTAAACCCAGTACAGCAACTAATGCGAATACAGCTAATAATTTCTTCATGTGTTTGTACTGCCTCCTTAAATAATTTATAATCATATTATAGGTAATATTTCGGCAAAATTAAATAGATTTTTAGCTGCAAGAGGTTATATATATGAGAAGAAAAATATTTGCTTTTGTTTCACTTTCATTATTATGTTCTTCTTTCTGTTTTGCCCAAAGGAGCCTTAAAGATATGAACCGCGGCACTTTCCCGCGTCAAAACAGAAACACATCTGAAGAGGAACTTAGGGAAAAGGCCCGTCCCGTAAATATAATCAACGCCCCGGGCGTAAGGCAAACTACCGTAAACGGCAATACCGTATATATATATGACAGGCCGACTTCATCCAATATCCCCGTTTATCATCAGGTAACCGTAAGCGGCGGGGGGTATAATCCTTCTTTTGCAGATCAAGCCAATCCTCAGTTTAAAAACTGGGCCATAAGCGCAATGGGCCTGGATAACACACCTTATACCGGTACGGGCATAGTTGTGGCCGTTTTGGACTCCGGGGTAAGCCCGCATGAGCAATTTTGTGAGGGAGCGGTAGACATCCTTAACATATCGGGCGTCAATAATGATTTTGACGCTTACGGCCACGGCACAGCAATAGCCGGTATTTTGGGCGGCTGCGGGCCGGAGGGGAGCGGGTTTTCAGGCGTAGCTCCGCGCGTAAAAATGAAGGTTTATAAAATTACCGACGACCAAGGCTCCACAAATAATATAAATATAGGTAAAGCCGTACAGCGGATTTTGGACTATAACAGAACTAATCCTTCCGCGCCCATAAGCATAATTAACGTAAGCTACGGGCTTTCCACGGACGACGAAATCGTAAAAAGAGCTCTGAAGGCGGCTTATGATTCCGGGATAGTTATAGTTGCGCCTTCGGGCAACGATCACGCGGATAAACTGGCCTATCCGGCGGCGTATGATTTTGTGATAGCCGTAGGCGGCCTCAGGCCGACCCGCCAAATATTTGATATGTCAAATTACGGCGCGGGGCTTTCTTTCGTCGCGCCGGCTTCGGCCATTTATGCGCCGGCCTTGGGCAATTCTTACTCTTGGGTGAGGGGGACTTCTTTCGCCGCTCCTTATATAAGCGGCATGGCGGCTTTGATAATGGAAGCGCATAAAAAGAAATACGGTTCTCTGCCCACCCCGCAAAGAGTTTATGAAGTTTTGGCTAAAATAAGCTCGGCTCAGCCTAATCTTCTGCCTCAATGGCAGGGGTTGGGCTTGCCCGACGCTTCAAAAATAGATAAAGTTATCTAGTTATATGAAATACACCGATTACGAAATACCGGCTGATTTGCTGTTCAAAACCAAGGATATAATAGATATGGGCGGGCTTAAATGTTCCGCTCTGCTTAATCCCGCCGATTTTGAAGACTGCAAAGACTGCGCCGGCAATATAAAAAGAATAGAAGTAAAATTAAGTTTTTCTTTATTGTCCAAAGAGATTTTGGTAAACGGCAGCGTCAGCGGCCTCAGCGAAGTGGAATGCGCCCGCTGCCTTAAGCCCTTTGACAAGAAGTTTAACGAGGAATTTACTCAATTATATTCCACTAAGTTGGAAATAATTGATATAATGTATTTAATCAGGCAAACGCTTGCGCTGCTTGGCGGCGTACGGAATTTATGTTCCGAGGACTGCAAAGGCTTGTGCCCGTATTGCGGGTGCAATAAGAACGACGTCGAATGCGATTGCAAAGAGCCGTCGTTTTCGCAATTTGCCTGCTTAAAAGAAAAATTTTCAAAAAAGTAATAAAGCAAAAGCGATTTTGCTGATTAAGTGAGGAAGAACAAATGCCTAATCCAAAGAGAAAGCACACAAGATCCAGAAGAGATTTGAGGAGATCCGCCAATTCCAAATTGGAAGCGGTAAACGTAGTGGCCTGCTCCAACTGCGGCGAAATGAGATTGCCTCATAACATCTGCCCGAAGTGCGGTTTTTATGACGGTAAACCCGTAGTGGAAGTAAAAGCGAAAAAAGAAGCGGCCGATACGGCTAAATAATTATTATGCGTATAGCACTTGATGCTTTAGGCGGCGATTTCGGCGCGAAGCCAAACGTCCTTGGCGCTTTAAAAGCGGTTAAGGATTTTGGCTTTGACGTCATTCTTGTGGGTGACAGCAACGTCATTAAGCAGGAGCTTGACGGCGCGGGTGATTATGACGAAAGCAAAATTTCGATTATTCATGCGCCCGAATTTATAGATATGGCGGCTTCCCCAGCGCGGGAATGCCGCAGTAAAAAGAACGCCAGCATAGTGGTATGCGCCGATTTGGTTAAATCAGGCAAAGCCGACGCCATGATATCGGCCGGGAACTCCGGCGCGACGATGGTCGCCGGCTTATTTGGTCTTGGCAGGATAAAAGGCGTGGACCGTCCGGCGATAGCTTCGCCTATGCCTACGCAAAGAGGCGTCGCTCTTGTCGTCGACGCCGGCGCCAACGCCGATTGCAAAGCTTTAAATTTGCTGCAGTTTGCGGTTATGGGCAGCATATACAGCCATATAGCCTACGGCGTGCCGAGCCCGCTGGTGGGGCTTCTTTCCATCGGTGAAGAAGAAGGCAAAGGCAACCTGCTTATAAAAGAGGTTACCAAACATATAAAGAAGCTCGGCGTAAACTATTACGGCAATATTGAAGGGCGGGACGTTCACACCGGCATGATAGATGTCGTGGTGTGCGACGGCTTCGTCGGAAATATAGTTTTAAAACTTTCCGAAGGTTTGGCCAAATCTCTTTTTGAGATGATAAAAAAGCAGCTTAAAAAACGTCCTTTGGCCATGCTTGGCGCTTTGATTGCCAAACCGGCTTTTAAAGCCGTAAAAACCGATACCGATCCCGACACTTACGGCGGCGCGCCGTTGCTCGGTGTAAACGGGCCCGTGATAATATGCCACGGCAAATCAAGCGAAAAGGCCATTTACAATTCAATAAGAGTGGCCGGCAGATTGGTTCATTCCAATGCGGTAAAAGCCATAAGCGAGGCCATGGCCTCTTTAGGCCCCGTATTTGAAAAGGTTAAGGAAGACTGATGGATTTACAAGGTAAAGTCGCCGTCATAACAGGCGCCAGCAGGGGCATAGGTTTTGCCATAGCCGAAGCTTTTTTGGCCAACGGCGCTAAAATCGCAATATGTTCTTCGGGCGAGGCGGGGGTAAATAAGGCTAAGGAACTTTTACTCTCCAAATATCCCGGGGCGGATATCTTTACGGCCGCGGCCGACGTTTCCAAACGGGAAGACTGCGAAAGGTTTATAAACGGAGCGGCTGAACATTTTGGTAAAATAGATATATTGGTAAATAACGCCGGCATTACAAGGGATACCTTGGTAATGCGCATGAGCGAGGAAGACTGGGACGCCGTCTTAAACGTAAATTTGAAAGGTGCGTTTTTAATGTCGAAAGCGGCCGTAAAGCTTATGGTAAAGCAAAGAAGCGGTTGTATTATAAATATGTCTTCGGTCGTGGGGCAGAGCGGCAACGCCGCGCAGGCCAATTACAGCGCGTCTAAAGCCGGTGTAATAGGGCTTACTAAATCTTTGGCGAAAGAGTTTGCTTCAAGAAATATAAGGGCGAACGCCATTGCGCCGGGGTTTGTAAAGACGGAAATGACCGAGGTTTTAAAAGAGGATATCAAGAAAACTGTTCTTGAGAGTATTCCTCTTAAAAGATTTGCTGAAGTATCTGATATCGCCAACGCGGCGGTATTTCTGGCCTCAGACAATGCAGGCTACATAACCGGCCAGGTCTTGGCGGTTAACGGCGGATTATACATATAATAAAATAGACGTTTTCTGTTTAAACGGAGGAAAAAATGGACGCAAAAAATATAGAAGAAAGAGTAAAAAATATCATTGTTGAGCAGCTCAGGGTTGAGCCGGATCAAGTAAAACCGGAAGCCCAGTTCGTCAATGATTTGGGCGCCGATTCTTTGGATACGGTTGAACTTATTATGGCCCTTGAAGAGGAATTCGACATCGAAATCCCCGACGAGCAGGCTGAAAAAATCAAAACCGTAGGCGAAGCCTTGGAACACATCAAAGCCAAAGCCGCCAAATAAGTGTTTTCTGATTTAGAGAAAGTATTAAATTATACTTTCCGAGATAAAAATATTTTAAGGGAAGCGCTCTCTCACAAGTCCTATGCGGCGGAGTTCAGGCATAACAAAGACAATGAAAGGCTTGAATTCTTAGGCGACAGCGTACTTGGCTTGGTCGTCGCGGCTTATTTGTACAAGCTGCTTGACGCCAAAGAAGAGGGAGTGCTTTCCAAAATAAAAGCCAACTTGGTTTCCAGGCGCAATTTATACTTTTGGGGTCAAAACCTTAAACTGGGCGAATATATGTTTTTAGGCCAAGGCGAGATCGCCAGCGGGGGCAGACAGCGCCAAAGTATACTTTCAAACGCGATGGAAGCGGTTGTCGGTGCCGTTTACCTTGACGGAGGCTTTGACGCCGCCAAGGACCTTATTCTTAAATGGCTTGAAACGCAAAAAATAGAGGCCGACGGAGGCGATTATAAAAGTGTTTTGCAGGAATATCTGCAGAAGCGCGGTAAAAGCGCGCCCGAATACGATGTGGTTTCCACAGTCGGGCCCGAACATGATAAAATTTTTACCGTAAGGGTTACGCTGCTGGGCAGGGAGCTTGGCCGCGGAAAGGGGCACAACAAAAAAGCCGCGCAGCAAGCGGCCGCAAAAGAAGCTTTGGCCTATTATAATGCTTTAGGCAAAAAGTAGTAAACTGAAAGATTTTAAGACTTTTTCGGGGATTAGGGGGAACTGTTTGATGAAGAAGCCTGATTTTAAACTGGTTTTGAGCGGATTGCTTATACTTCCTTTATTGTTGCTTACCATTTATACATTTACTTCCGGCTCCGACAGCAAGAAAAACAAAATAAACGTATCCAGTTTGAAGCTTTCATCTCCTCAGGATCTGCCGGACGAAATCGCCTCATATTTGGAAGAAGGCGATTATGAAACCGCCATTATCCGCATAGAAGAGGATTTGCGCGATCCCGACGTCCCGACTTCCAAGGGCGTTCCTCTTATAGTTATTGCGGCGGAAAAGAACAATTACGATACCGCCGCTCTTATAGCCGGCCTGGGCGCGGACGTAAATATGCGTGATGAACGGTCTAATGAAACCGCAATAATAAAAGCCGCAAAAAACAATGCCGATATGATGAGAATGCTTTTAGCCGCCGGGGCGGACATCAACGCGCAAAGCCGCCGCGGCGTAAGCGCGCTGGGCGAGAGCATTAAAAATCAGAATAAAGACATAATGGAATTCCTTACAGCCAACGGTGCGCGCACCGGGGCGACTTTTGATAATTTAATGCGTTATGCCTATGCAAAAAACAATGTCGGCGTAAGCGCAATGCTGAGAGTCGGAGTCGATCCGAAGCAGAAAGATGTTAACGGCAACACGGCTTTAATGATATCGGCTTCCAAGGGCGATTTGCAGAGTTTCAAAGATCTTATGGCTTACGGTGCGGATATTAACGCTCAAAACAAACAGGGTATGACGGCGCTTTTATACGCTTTGCGCGCCAATAACCGCGATTTGGTCAAAGAAATATTAACCCTGAACGATACGGACGTAAACATTTCCAATGTGCTGGGGCAGAGCCCGTTATATTGGGCGGCTTATATCGGCGATGATATTGTGGTCAACGCTTTGCTTACCTTAGGCGCGGATTATAATAAGAAGACCAACAACAATCAAACCGCTTTGCAAATAGCCAAATTAAACAACAGAACTAAAGTCGTCCGCGTGATAGAAGATTTTATTAAATACAAAAATATGCCGCGCGACAAATCCGGCAAAGTGATAATTGACAAAAACGCCATAGCCGAGGATTTAAGAAGCAAAATAGAAGCCGACGACGCCCAAAAAGCCGCCGCACAGAAAAAGGCGTCCGCCAATAACGCTTCCTCGCAGAAAAAAGCGGCGCAGCCTCAGCAGCCGGCTCCGGTTCCCGGCGCTGTTCCCCAAGGTCTTGACATGGACACAATAACTAAGATGATGCAGCAGCAAGGGGCGGGTCCCGCCGCAATACAAGCTATGCAGCAGGCTCAAAACGGAGGGGCGGCTTCTTCTGCGGCTCAAGGGCAGGGTTCTTCTTCAAGGTCCAAATTCAAACCTAAGAGAACGTCCAAAAAGCAAACTAAAACGATAATAAACAAACTTGAAACGCATTCTCTTTAATTTTGAAAGGACCCGCCGCAAAAGGCGGGTTCTTTTTTACATACGGCTCTTTTATATAGGCAGGCAATTCTCATAAGAGGCGATAAAGGCGGCAAAACTCCGGCGGAGCGGCTGGCGATATAAGTTTTTTAAGCGGCTTTTATTTTTAATAATTTTACGCGGCGTAATTTTAATGTTTTTTGCTCTTAAAGGCCGTTTAAAACGGCGGCAAAACATTCTAATATTTTTAAGTGATTTTCTATTGATAAAAAAGTTAAAAAATAATGTTGAAAAACGGGGGGATTTCTTGTATACTAATAGTAGGGTTCTTGTATCTTCATGCCTTTTTACGGCTGCTTTTACGTCGTACAAGGGCCTTGCGTATTTATAATTTATTTTAGTTTGAAAGAGAGTTTTTATGAATAAATATTCACAAAAATTACGAAACTTCTTAGCTAGCATCTGGAAGTCCTTTTCCGCTGCGGTTTCTGCCGCGGCCGGAAAAGAGAAATCCGTATGGGCCTATGCGCCCGTACGCGCTTTTGGGCGCGGATTCACGTTGGTTGAACTGCTTGTAGTGGTTTTGGTTATCGGCATACTTGCCGCAATAGCCTTACCGGCCTACAATCGTTCCGTCCAAAAAAGCAGAATGAGCGATGCTCTGAACGTCTTAGACATAGCTGCTTCCAAACAGCAGGCCAACTATGTCGCCGGGGAGGGGTATGCGTCAAGCTTTGACGATTTGTCTATCCCGGTACAGGGGCTGACGGGCAACATATCAACCAGTTTAACGGGCGTTAAAGCGGGGAACTTTACTTATTCCCTGCAAAACACCTGCGTAGTGGCTTCCAGGCCTGAAGACGCGGTTACAATTTACCGCAACTTCAACACCGATGAAACCGGCTGCGTGGGCGACGGCTGCAAACTGATTGACGGCGTCGTTCCCGCCATACCTATAGGCTGCGACGAGTTCGCTTCGGAAGACGAAGCCGAGTCAGATATTACCGCTCCTTCCGTAATCAGCTGCTCTTTTGATAAATGTTTGGGTCCTGCGGGCACCTGTATCCCGACTAACGGCACTTGTATTCAGGGCCGCGTGATAACCCAAGCCTGCGGAAACGGCGGCGTCCAGATGAAGAAATGTTTGGAAGGTTGCCCCAACCATTGGAGCGACTGGAGCGAATGTATCAACCAAACCTGTAAAGAATCCGAACGCCCCGTCGCGATAGACAGAGCCGGCTGTGGATATTGTAAAAACGGAACCTCTTTTAAAGGCGTAAGAACCAGAAGCGTAACCTGCGACACTTCCTCCGGGCAGTGGATAACGGGTTCTTGGTCCACTTGCGTCAACGAAAATACCTGCGAAGAAACCAGCTGCACCGAAACCAACTCTTGCGAGTGCTCCGCTTCCGCGCGTCCGGCCACCAGCGTCGGCTGCGGAACGAGATGCAGCAACGGTCAGTATATGGGTATTCAAACCAGAACGGTAACCTGCAACAGGGCTACCGGCGAATGGTTTATTTCTAGCACGGGCGAATGCGCGGCTGACCTTTCCTGCTGCCCCGGCGAAGTTTCCACGAACGGCTGTCTGTGGGGCGTAAGCAAAACCTGTCAGGCAAACGGCCAATGGGGCGAATGCAATTATAAATTCTGCTCCGGCGCGGAACCTGAATCTCAAAGGGAATGCGCCGACAGCGGCGACAGCGTAAGAACTTGTGGCATTCAAACCCGTAGCGTTGACTGCGATCTTTCCAAAGGCGAATACGTTACCGGCGCATGGAGCGGAACCTGCACCGCGCCGCTGTATCGTGTGGTACCGCCCACCGCTCAGTTCTGCGGAACTTGCGGCAGTCAGGATAGAACCTGCCAAAAAACCTGCGACGGTTTGGGTACGTGTATAGAATGGTCTGCCTGTGCGGAAGTTGCAGTTCCGCCCACAAGCCAGGCCAATTCTCAGTACTGCTCTTATCACGGCACCAAGAACAGCCCCGAGCAGTGCGTAAATAAAGATTTCACCACATACGGGAGCAAGCCTAATTATATCGTAGACTTTGAAAATACAGGCACTTGCGCCTGCCATACTTATTTCTACGGCGGAACTTGCTCCATAGAATGTTCCTTGCCGGGTAAATATTGGAATACCGGCAGCTGTGAAATGTGTACCAACAGCCCTGTCGGAAGATATTGGACTGGCAACGGTATCACGTCGTCCACCTGCCCGGATGCTTCCTGCACCAATAAACCTGTAGGGTACTATTGGACGGGCCACGGCGGCACCGCTTCCACCTGCGCCACGGAGAGATGCACCAACTCCGTAGCGGGTCAATATTATACAAGCTTCAGCAATCTTGCCAAGACAAGCGGCTGGGAAACCGGCACTTCGCCTGTCGGCTGTTCCGTAGCGGCTTGTACCAACACTTATACCGGCAAATACTGGAATTCCGCCAACTGGACTACCAGTGCGACGGGCTGTTCCTTGGGCAACTGCACCAACGGTCAGACTGCTGGTAAGTATTATACGGGCCACGGTAAAGCTTCCGCCACCGGCTGTGCTACGGGCAATTGTACAAATGCCACGGCGGGCAAATACTATACTTCTTTCGCCAAGAACAGCATCAATAACGGATATTTGAATGATCCCGTAAGCTGCGAACTTGGCGCTTGTACCAATACTTATGCCGGCAAATACTGGAACGCCGCCAACTGGACGACCAGCGCGACGGGCTGTTCCTTAGGCAACTGCACCAACGGTCAGACCGCCGGTAAATACTATACGGGCCACGGCGGCTCTTCCGCCACGGCTTGCGCTACGGGCAATTGTACGCCCGTAATCGGCAAATACTTTACGTCTTTCGCCAAGTCAAACAGCGGCAGCGGCTACTTAAACGACGCCACCAGCTGTGCGACGGGTAATTGTACAAATACCTATGCCGGTAAATATTGGAACTCCGCCAACTGGACGACCAGCGCGACGGGCTGTTCCTTAGGTAACTGCACCAACGGTCAGACCGCCGGTTATTATTACAGCGGTCACGGCGGTTCGGCCAATTCCTGCGCAACTACTAAATGTACCAATATTGCGGCAGGCAAATACTTTACGTCTTTCGCCAAGTCAAACAGCGGCAGCGGTTACTTAAACGACGCCGCCAGCTGTGCTACGGGCGATTGTACCAATAAAACTGTAGGTAAATACTGGGTCGCCAACTGGACGACCAGCTCAACTGGCTGTTCTGAAGCTTCCTGTACCAATAAAACCACCGGTAAATACTGGACAACCCACGGCGGCACCTCCGCTACGGGTTGTACTGAAGCGACTTGTACCAATAATAATATCGGTTATTACTGGACGAATCACGGCGGTACGAGCTCTACCGGTTGTAACAATGCCCAATGCACGAACCTTGAAAAAGGCAAATACTTTACGGGCCACGGCGGCACTTCCGCCACCGGCTGTGCGAAGGGTAATTGTACAAATACCTATGCCGGTAAATATTGGAACTCCGCCAACTGGACGACCAGCGCGACGGGCTGTTCCTTAGGCAACTGCACCAACGGTCAGACCGCCGGTAAATACTATACGGGCCACGGCGGCTCTTCCGCCACGGCTTGCGCTACGGGCAATTGTACGCCCGTAATCGGCAAATACTTTACGTCTTTCGCCAAGTCAAACAGCGGCAGCGGCTACTTAAACGACGCTTCCAGTTGCGCTACCGGCAATTGTACTAATAAGACGGTAGGCAGATACTGGGTCGCCAACTGGACGACGAGTTCAACGGGCTGCTCCGAAGCCTCCTGCACCAATGGCCAGACCGCAGGTTATGCTTACAATGCTCACGGTGGTACGGCTAATTCGTGCTCAACTACTAAATGTACAAATATCGCGGCAGGCAAATACTTTACGTCATTTGCCAAGAACAACAGCGGCAGCGGCTACTTAAATGACGCTTCCAGCTGTGCTACCGGCGATTGTACCAATAAGACGGTAGGCAGATATTGGACTAATACTTGGAATAACTCCGCTTCTTGCGCGGATGCTTCCTGTACCAATAAACCTACGGTAGCTTCTTACACGTCCCACGGCGGTACTTCAGCTTCCGGCTGTTCTTGGTCCTGCCCTGCCAATACTTGGAACGGCAGTGTGGGCGGCTCGGGCTTGCAGTGGACTAAGTCCTCTTCCGCCTGCGTATCCAAAGAATATATCGCCTGCCCTTCGGGCTATCAAACCGGCGGTAACTTGGGCGTAAGAACTATTACTTACGGTATAAACGGAGCTGCGGCTTCAACCTCTGTTGACTATTCAGCTTGCTACGGCACATACAGCAATACGTCTTGCTCTGAATACTCATCAACGTTTAACCTGGGCACTACTTCTAAGACTATTTATTCTAACGCAGCCGGCAACGGCACTAGAAAGACCGAATGGCCGTCAGTAGCGACTCAGTGCTACAAGTCAATTGCCTGCAGCTCTTGGAGCAGCACCTATACGTCCGGTACTGCTTATCAATATGCAGGAGGAACTTATTCCGGCACTGGCAGCTGTTATAGGACGATTTCCTGCTCAGCTTGGAATTCTTCTTATCCTAACGGCGGAAATATCGTAAATCAATACGCTTCGGGCTCTTATTCCGGCACCGGCAGCTGTTATACGTCTTCGGCATGTTCCAACTGGAGCAGCACCTATACTAATGGTACGGCTACCAAATATGCCTCCGGTTCGTGGACTAATACCGACAACTGCTATCAGAGTGGTGTAGCATGTTCTACTTGGAGCAGTACATATAAGAACGGCGGTAATATCGTCAATAAGTATTCAACGGGTACTTACACAAATACCGGCAACTGCTACTATGACGATACGACGGCATGCTCCGGCATAGACAGCACTTATAACCAAGGTACTGCAACCAGAAGGAATTATGCCAGCGGTTCTAAGTCCTATCCGAGCCAGAGCAGCCAATGCTACAGAAATATAGCATGTTCCAACTGGAGCAGCACTTATAACAATGGTACGGTCTCACAGTATAAGAGCGGCTCTTGGTTCAATACCGGCAACTGCTATCAGAGTGGTATAGCATGTTCTACTTGGAGCAGTACATATAAGAACGGCGGTAATATCGTCAATAAGTATTCAACGGGTACTTACACAAATACCGGCAACTGCTACTATGACGATACGACGGCATGCTCCGGCATAGACAGCACTTATAACCAAGGTACTGCAACCAGAAGGAATTATGCCAGCGGTTCTAAGTCCTATCCGAGCCAGAGCAGCCAATGCTACAGAAATATAGCATGTTCCAACTGGAGCAGCACTTATAACAATGGTACGGTCTCACAGTATAAGAGCGGCTCTTGGTTCAATACCGGCAACTGCTATCAGAGCGGTATAGCATGCTCTACTTGGAGCAGTACG
>NZ_CALGEO010000065.1:0-3227 GCF_937881865.1 Candidatus Proelusimicrobium excrementi | reverse complement strand
AAATCAGAGCGGCGCAAGGTGCAGTATAAGGCTTTGCTTAACCTAAATTGCTAGCAATGAGGACATAACATAGACCGAGTAAAAAAAGCCAAATACGGAAGTTTGCTAGCCGTGAGGACTTAATAACCAGCGAGTAACTATTGGCCCGTATCCCTAAGCCTAACCACCCCAAGCCCAGCCATGCCCAACACCATCAACCCAATAAGCACCCAATATCCGCCGGTAACTTTCCAAGCGTCCATAATGAAACCGATTATATAAGAAAGCAAAGCCTGCACCGCCATGGACAGGGCCATTAAAAGCGACAGACTTCTGCCAAGATATTCGCCTTTTACGGCTTCCATAAAGCCGGTATTCAAAAGCACTCTAAGCCCGGCAATGGCAACGCCCGTTATAAAAATATTTATAAGAAAAAAGTATATATTTTTATTGGTTACAAATAAAAACAGGCTGAACGCACCGACGGCAAATAAAATATTCTGCCAAAGCGGACGGCGGGATGCGGATATAAATCTGTGCGCCAAAAAGCCGGCCAGCATAGCCCCGACGGCAAATATCATATCGCCCAAACCGTAAACCATTGCGCCGCCGCCCAAATACTGTTCCACATAGCCCGGTATCACCGTATTGGAAGCGGAAATAACCACCGTCGGCACAAATACCACCAAACCGTAAAAGAAAATATCTTTCCTGCCGCGCAAATAGGCGATACCGCGCTTTATATTAAGCAAAAAGCCTTCCTTAGCGGGCAATTCATAATCAAATGAATATTTGGATTTTCCCAAAAGAAGATAGGCGGCGAAAGTCAAAATCGCGCCAACAAATATCAGCAAGCTGAAACCGAACGCATGATATAAAAAACCCGTCAGCAAAGCGGCGAACATCGCGCCGGCCTGAATTGTTATTTCTATTATGGAATTGCCTTTGGAAAGTTCGCTTTTATCCCACACCGCCGGTATGGCCCCGCGCGAAACGGTTATAAAAATAACCATGCAGGGCATATTAAGCAGAGCGAGCGCGTAAATTATATAAATGGCAGGCACGCCTAAAACGCAGCAAGCGGCCGTAAGGAAAAAGAGCAAAGCCTGGCCCAAACAGCAATACTTCATTATCGCCACTTTATTGTACTTATCGGTAAAACTGCCGGCCAAAACCAAAGTAATAAACGACACCGCCAGCGAAAGCGCGCCGTAAATACCCAGCACCTCGTTTTGGCCCGTACTGCTGATTATAAACCAATTTACGCCCACGACGCCGATATTCAGCCCTATGCTGGCCAAAGCGTTTACCGTAAAGAAAAGCCCCGCTTTGCCTTTAAAAAGTTCCGTTATTTTCATTTTTTCTTTTTACTTTTTCCCGTTATCTCCGAAGCGATAACTTCCAAAGCGTTGCCGCGCATAAGATAATTATGTACGGCATTTATTCGGACGGTTTTAAGGCGTTTTACATATTTGCCGAAGCCGTTATCGGGCTTATCTCTGTGCATAATCTGGAATTTGCGCAAAGCCAAAGCCAAAGCTTTGTCAACGTCGCCGGGGACGGCCTCCAGCCTGACGGCTTTAAAAAGCGTAACCTTGCCGCCGTATTTGCCCGGCTTATAGGCAAACATATCTTCCAAAACGTTTTTATTGTTTTCTATCAGCTTATCCATAAAACCCAGCTTTTTAAAGCGTCCGAAAAGCGGGTCATTGTTCAAATAAGCCTGGAAGAAAGAAGTTTCCATAAGCTTGCGCGTAAGTTCTTTTTCCTTTTCGGGGTGCTCGATTATAGGGTCGAGAAGATAAAGATTTTCCACCTTTTCGCCGGCTTTTTCCAGCAAAACGGCCATTTCGTAAGCGACGACCGCGCCGAAGCTCCACCCGCCCAGTATATAAGGGCCGGAAGGCTTCACTTTCTTTATATATTTTATATAGCGGCGAGCAAGGTTCTTTACGCCCCTGACGGGTTCTTCCTCGCTGAAGATATTATGCGGTTCTACGGCGTAAAACGGCTGCTCTTTAGGAAGCTTCGCGGCCAAAGACACATAAGCTTCCGCCCCGGTATTGGCAGTGTGGACGAAGAATATCGGCGTTTTTTTGCCGTTCTCGTTAAAGGCGTACACCATGGAAAACCTGTTTTTACTGTTAAGATAAGCCGCCTGATCCTTAAGTTTAGGGAATTTGAATATCGTAGCCGGCGGCATATTTTCCTTAAAATTATCCCTTACCCGGAGAGAAAGCTCCGTAGCCCTTAAAGAGGTTCCGCCCAAGTCAAAAAAGCCGTCGTCGCGCCCTATGGTTTTGACGTCCATATTCAATATATCCGCCCAAATTAGGGCCAGCTCACGCTCAGTACGTCCTTTTGGCGCGGCGTATTCTTCCGTTTTAACGACGTTTTCCAAAGGATCGGGCAGAGAAGCTTTATCCACTTTCCCGTTGGGGTTAAGCGGAATCGACTCAATCTGCATAATAAAATCGGGTATCATATACGGAGGCAGAGCGTCTTCCATAAAACGCTTAAGCGCGTTTACGTCAATTTTTTTATCCGAAGTTATATAGGCCGCGACATACGCCCCGCCGGATTTATCCGTTTTGGCTATTACGGTGGTGTCGCGTACGGAATGATATTTCCTTATTACCGTTTCAATTTCGCCCAATTCTATGCGGAATCCGCGCACTTTAACTTGGGAATCTTTCCTTCCCAAGAAGTCAATCCAGCCGTGCGGAGTAAAACGGGCCACGTCCCCGGTTTTGTACATAAGTTCAAAGCCGGGCTCGTCGGAAAACGGATTTTTGACGAAACGCTCCCGCGTAAGTTCCGGCAGGTTCAAATAGCCTTTAGCCAAATTTGCGCCGGAAATGCAAAGCTCGCCGAAGGTGCCCACCGGGGCCAAAGTTCCGTCTTTGCTTACGATATAAACCGAACAGTTGTTGACGGGCTTGCCCAAAGGCACGCGTTCATAGTATTTCTTGACGAACCAATAGGAGCTGTAAACCGTCGCCTCGGTCGGGCCGTAAGCGTTATAAAGTTTATAGCCGCGCGGAGGATGAACCGGCGTAAGCGTTTCTCCGCCGACTAGCAAGCACCTTAAAGAATGGTTCTTTATGCCGGTTACAAACTGCCTGCCGAGCTGAGTCGTAAGCAGCGCCAAAGTTATTTTATTGGATTCAAAATAGTCGTTAAGGGCGGGCAGGTCTATCCTCATATCTTCGGGGATAACGTGCACGCATCCGCCGGCCGACAAAGTA
>NZ_CALGEO010000064.1:0-5121 GCF_937881865.1 Candidatus Proelusimicrobium excrementi | reverse complement strand
AAAAAACGGATTTTCGGAATTTACGTTTACGCTTCCGCAGAGCATAGGGCAATGGAGCATCCTCGCCGCGGCGTTTACAAAAAACGTAAAAACCGGCAAGACGGATTTTTCTTTCGTTACAAGAAAAGACCTTATGATAAGCCTTGAAGCCCCGCGCTTCTTAAGAACTGGCGACGAAATAGAACTTCAGGCTTTGGTTAGCAATACGACGGACAAACCGATTTCCGCGGAAGTTAACCTTACGGCCAATTATGACTGCTCCGAAAAAGCGGGCGCGTGCCGGGTTCTTGAATACCCCGCGCAAAACGTAACCGTAGCGGCAAAAAGCCAAAGCATGGTAAAATGGGCTTTCAAAGCGCCGCAGGAAGGCGCGGATATAATGTTCTCCGCAACGGCCAAAAGCGCGGCTTTAAGCGACGGCGAAATCAAAACCGTAGCCTTACTGCCCAGCTTGCAGCAGCTTACCTCAAGCAGAACCGTAGCATTGAAAAAAGGCGTAAACAAACTCTTCTTGGGCGGCGTAGACCAAAACGCCAAAATAGAAGCCGTACACATAACGGTTTCCCCCTCTTTGCTTATGCCGGTACTCAATGCAATGCCTTTGTTGGTAAAAGCAAACAGGACTTCCGCCACTTACGCGGCGAACTCCTACCTGCCTTTGGCTATCTTCAGCAAGCTCTACAACGATTACCCTCAGCTTAAAGAAGCCGCGGCCAAACTGCCCAAACGCGAAAGCGTAATGCCAGCATGGAGCGCAAACGAGGAACTGCTCTTAAACGACGTCGCGCAAAGCCCGTGGTACCTTTTGAGCAAAGGCTTCAACAAAAATCAAGCCGTTATAGACTTGTTTGACGCCAAACTCGTAGAAGAGCAAAAAGCCCAGGCCGAAAAAGATTTGGCCCGTTTTCAAAACGGCGACGGCGGTTATGCGTGGGTTAAAGGCGGAAGCAGTACGATATTTATTACTTTAAACGTACTGGAAAGCTTCGCCCAAGCTTACCGCTACGGAGTTAAAATTGATGAAAAAGCCGCCAAAAAAGCCTTAAAGTATATTACGTCAAAATTTGACTCCAAAGATTCAACCGTCGGCGTATATATGGCTTACGTACTTACGGCCTTCCCTAAAGAGTGGGACGCAAAAGCTTATCAGCTTGCGGTTAAAACCATGCAGGAATTTGAAAAACATCCTCTTCAAACGCCTTTGGCTTACGCTTACGCCGCTTCCGTATATAAACGTTTAGGCAATACGGAAAAGGCAAAACTGCAGATAGACCGCTTGTTTGATATGTCCACGGAATCCGACATAACCGGCATAGCCTGGACTTTGGAAGACCGCACTTGGCAGTGGTTTGAAGACGGCATAACCCTCCACGCTGCGGCCTTGCAGGCATTAAACGAGTTTGACCCGCAGGATGAACGCATCAACGGCCTTGCCAAGTGGCTCATATTCAATGAAAAGGCCGAAGCATGGGGCAATCCTCAAAGCGCGGCAAAAGCGGTTTACGCGCTTATGGGCATAATGATTAACGCCAATGCGCTTGAACAGACTAAGATATTCACAACGGAATGGAACGGCAAAACCACAAAAGTTACCGTACAGCCTTATGACGTAAATCCTTCCGGCCTGACGCTTAGCGCATATGGGGACGAAATAACGCCGAACGTCTTTAAAGCTTCAATCAACAAGGCGGTGCTTACTATGGAAACCCCCGCTAAGGACTTTGACGATTACGCCACCATAACCGCGCTGTTCACCACCGATACGCCTTTGGCTTCTTCCAAAGACGGGTTGATTGCGGCCGATAAAGAATATTATCTTATCAAAGACGGCAAAGCCCGCAAAATAAAAGAAGGCGAAGCCCTCGCCGCCGGCGATCAGGTGGAAGTCCGCCTGACTTTAAAGAGCCAGTCCGCGTTTGATTTCGTGGTGGTAAGCGATCCCAAACCGGCCGCTTTTGAAGCAGATAAGCTTCTTTCCGGCTGGAAATACGACGGACAGCTGCCCAGGTATGAAGAACTTAAAGCGAACGTAACGAACTTCTTCCTGCAGAATCTGCCCAGAGGCGCTTATGAACTAAAATACACTATAAGGCCCACTTCCGCCGGGACGTTTACCTCCGGCGCGGCGACGATTCAAAGTATGTATATGCCGGAAGTTTCGGCACACAGCGCCGGCTTTAAAGTGAAAGTAAAATAAAAGCCTTGCATTTGTTTTAAGACCGCCCGCAAAAAGCGGGCGGTTTTTATTTGCCGAAACTATCCCCCTTCTGCCGAATAAAAGCCCCTCATTTAACAAGCAAATAGTTATTGCAACTCTATAAAATTTAATATAATAAGATATATGACGAATTTAATACTCTTGCTGGTAAGTTATCTTATAGGCGGTATACCTTCCGGCTATTTGATAACCAAAAAACTCAAAGGCTTTGACATAAGAAATTACGGTTCCGGCAATCCCGGCGCCGCCAACGTATACCGAACCGTAGGCAAATGGGCCGGAATAAGCACCTTTCTATGCGACGCTTTTAAAGGCGCGCTGGCCGTGGAATTGGCAAAATATTTTGCGCCGGAATCCCAATATATGCCGCTTATATGCGGTTTCGTGGCCATTTGCGGACATATGTGGACTGTTTATTTGAAATTCCGCGGCGGCAAAGGCGTTGCCACTTCCGCCGGAGTCTTCGGCGCGCTGCTGCCCGTTCCTACGGCGATAGCTTTCGCTTCTTTCGCCATTGTCGTTTGGAAGACCGGCAGAATATCGCCCGGATCCATTTTGGCGGCCGTAGTACTGCCGCTGACAAGCTTCTTTATAGGCAATCATCCTATTGGCTACAGTATAGTTTGTACTGTGGTAGGTATTATAGTGATTTACAAACATATACCCAATATTAAGCGCATGCTTAACAAAAGCGAACTAGCTTTTGAAGACGGTTCCAAAAAAAATGCAAATAAATAAAATAACGGTTTTAGGCGCAGGCGTATGGGGCAGCGTTATCGCCCAGCATATGGCGCGCATAGGTTTTAAAGTAACGGTATGGGAATACTCAAAACAACTGCTTGAAGCCATAAAAGCAAACGGCGGTGGGCATCCCAATATCCCCGATTTTAAATTTCATAAAAATATTACCCTCACCGGCAGCGAAGAAGAAGCCGTAAAAGATACCGATATGCTGGTTTTTGTAATATCCTCAAAAGCGGTGCGCTCGTTCTGCGCAAAAATAAAACCGCTGCTCAACGGGAAAGTTATACCCGCGATAAGCGCGTCAAAAGGGCTTGAAGACAAAACCTTTAAGACCATGTGCGAGATTATCGAAGAAGAACTGCCCCAGCTTAAAGATTATGTTTTCGCTTTCAGCGGGCCCAGCTTCGCCTTGGAAGTGGCAAGGAATATCCCCACAAAAATAATTTTGGCGGGCCATAACGGCGTTTTGATGGACGAACTTAAACAAAAGTTAAGCTTCCCGCCGATAATATTGGAAACCTCTTTCGACCGCCGCGGAGCGGAATTCGGCGGAGCTATAAAAAACGTAGTGGCCATAGGCTGCGGTTTGCTTGACGGCATAGGCGACGGTGCAAACACCAAAGCCGCCCTTTTAACCCAGGCGATGCAGGAGCTCAACGCAATAATGGTAAGCCAGGGCTGCACCACCGAAGCCGTCTACGGCCTTTGCGGGCTGGGCGACGCCGTATTGACGGGTATGTCCGCCATTTCCAGGAACAGAAGACTCGGCGAAAAGCTGGGCCAGGGCCTCTCCCTGCAGCAAGCCAAAGAACAAGTCGGCACCATAGCCGAAGGCGCAAACTCTGTGCAAAGCGTCTATGATTTAATACAGAAAAACAAACTCAACTGCCCCGTGATTACGGCTATTTGGAAAATAGTAATTAAAGGCGAAAAGCCCTCCGTTCTCATCCGCGCGCTGGGTTTTAAAAACGATTTACGACACTCGGAGGAAGACTCACATGAATAAGGAAGACATAATACAGGAACTCTCCAAACATCTTTTTGACAAAAAACAGGCCAAAGCCGCCGTGGAACATACCATTCAAATAATGAAAGATGCGCTTAAAAAAGGCGATAAAGTCGTGCTTTCAAACTTCGGCACTTTTAAAACCAAGGAAAGCCGCCCCATAAGCCTTAAAAACCCCAAGACTGGCAAAGCAATACCCGTGCCGGCAAAAACGCGCATAAGATTTAAAGCGTCTGAAAACATTTTAAAGTAAATATATGAATATTGAGGAACTGCAGAACAAAGAATATTTTACAATAGGCGAGGCCGCCAAGCTTTGCTCGGTTCCGGAATATACGATAAGATATTGGGAAAAGACTTTTAATCTTCTTCGCCCCATACGCAAAGAAAGCAAACACAGAAGATACACCAAAGCTGATATAAACACAATACTGAAGATAAAAGAACTTACCCAGCGCCATAAAATGACGCTTGAAGGCGCAAAAAAACATCTCAGCCGTTACATGGCTTTGGGCGCAAAACCCAAGGACGCCAAGACGGGTTACACAGTGAAAGACGTAAATTTTTTAAAAGAAATTAAAGAAACTCTTTCACAAATCATAAAAGAATGATAAAATATATGTGTAAGGAAAATTAAAGCACCCAAACCTTACAAAGATGCAATTATCGGGGAGTGGCTTAGTGGTATAGCGCTCGCTTGGGGTGCGAGAGGTCCCGAGTTCGATTCTCGGCTCCCCGACCATTTTAAATTAGAATACAATCATATACGGGGCGTAGCGCAGCTGGTAGCGCGCACGGTTCGGGACCGTGAGGTCGCTGGTTCAAATCCAGTCGCCCCGACCATTTTTTAGGGCACTTTTTGTGAAGTGTCCTTTTTGTTGGCTGATTTTCCCCTCTCTCGTCGAGGTTTTTGGGTAGCTTTTATCCGTCCGGGTCATAGAGTGCTTTTAGGTGGGCAGAAAAAAGGCCCATTTCGGGCAATTGTTGCTCAATAGCCAAAAACAGTGCGGATTTGCCTTCTTCATTTTTTGCGTTTACGTCTGCACCTTTGGCAAGTAAATTTTTTACTTCTTCTATATCGCCTTCTTCCATTGCGTGAAATAAAGCTAAAGTTTGATTATTTTCCATCTTCTTCTCCACTTTTTTTTACCAA
>NZ_CALGEO010000063.1:0-2139 GCF_937881865.1 Candidatus Proelusimicrobium excrementi | reverse complement strand
TTTGCTGAAAGGTGTTTGCGTGCTTGAGCATTTTTTTAAGTTCCGCAACGGTAAAAAAGACGATGCGGTGTTCCACTTCCTTAAAACTGCCGACGGTTTGCCACTTTTGCGGGGCAATATAGTTCCAATCTTCCGCTTTGCGCAGCATTGTTTTTAATGCCCTAAGCCAGCGGTTTATGCCCGCTTCTCCTTTGCCTTGCTCTTTTAGTATTGTTTTTAATTCCTGCAATTTAAGCGGGGTAATATCCGTAAGGTATTTTGGGTGGAGTTCGCTTTCCAAATAAAAGCAGGCGCGTTTAAAGTGGTTTATGGTGGTTTTGGTGCGCTCCGGGGTAATTGTTTCTATAAATTTGTTTTTAAATGCCTGCCACGGGATTTTTGACGCGTTGCCTGAGAGAGCTTCCTTGCTTTGCACAATTTCCGCAAATTTGATTTGGGCTATACGTTTATCACGCGTGTGCAGGGACGGGCGGCAGCGTTTGCCGCTGTCGTTAAAATAATTTGCGTGGTATATGCCCGTTTTGGGGTGTTTAAATATGCCCATAGTTGTTTATTCTTTTACGATATAACTGTTGTATTGCCTGTTGAATTGACCCACCGGCAACGCAACATAATATATGGCTGTTATTATGCCAGATAAAGTCCCTAATATCCCTAATAACAAAAAATAAGCAAATAATATGGCTAAAAAGCGGGAAGATTCTAGAAAAGGCAACGTTATAAGTTCTGGGGCATTTAATTCCTCATAAACTTGCCACACAAAAAGAAAAAAGGAGTTTAAGGCAATGAACCAAAGTATTGGAAAAATTATATACATAATAGCCAATTTAAAGAATCCTTTAAAAAGACCTTTTAGGTAAAAAGTATCAAGGGCTATCCACCAAAATAAAAACGAAAATATAGCCGCCAAAATAGGGCTTTTGCGTTCTTCAGGGGGAAGAATATATAATTCCTTTTTCTTTTTTGCGGGGATGTGCTGCGCCGTGCTGGCCGGCGGTTCTTTTTGCGATTGCCCGCAGTATGGGCAATTATCTTTTATGACGGAATATTCCTTGCCGCATTTTTTACATTTTATTAATGACATAAATAAGTCCTCTATTTAGTTAAGAGTTTGTACAGATTATCTGATATACGGTCAATATTGCCTTCGGATAAAATGGCGAAATAAGCAACAGCCTTGGCAAGTCTTACATTATTTTGTGTGCAAAAGTAATATTGGCGTTTTTTGCCTTTTTTCCCAATCACCAAACTTATATTTGTAGTTTGCGCGGAAATAATATCACATGCGTGTATCATTATAAAAGTAGAGAGGGACTTAAAGATAATTCTTTTTGTCGTTAATATAAGTTCTCCACGATGTTCCGCTTTTAAATTTCCTTCAAACATAATAAAAGGTTCATTAAAAACGATTTTTTCTTTTTCCTCTAAACGCAAACCGACAGAAGATAAAGGTTTCAATGTGTTAAGCGTTAATTTTGACCACTCCTCAAGTTTGTTTTCCGCAAAATGTTGTTTTTGAAAATATCTTATCGTTTTGTAGATAATAAATAAAAGTAAACAGGCGGCGAATATAGTTAATATATTTTCTATTCCTAATGAGTCTACAAGAAACTGAGCTGCTAGTATGATAGAACTTATAATTCCAAATATTAGGCATAACAGTAATAGCACACCGGCCTGTGCAACAGACATTCGCCTAGCCATTTTTTTAATCTCCTTGAATATTTATATATAATTATTTTACATTATATATAAAGCACAACAAGAGCCTATATTTTCCTTTCTTTTTTAGCCCGAACTGGGCGGTATACGTCTATCACTTTGCCAACTAAAAAAGTGGCTGCCGTTCTGATAATAGGCTCACAATCCGGGTTATCAGGGATTAATCTTACTTCTTCCCCATGCTTATACATGCGTTTTACCGTGCTGTATTCGCCGTCTAAACGGGCGACTATTACATCCCCGTTATTTACGGTGGCGTCAGGGTCAACGATAACATAATCGCCGTCATAAATGCTGTTGCGCGGATCATCCGGGTCAACCATACAATTGCCGGTTATTTTTATGGCAAACTGATTCGGCCCGGTTTTGCGAAACGGCAGATAAGTTTCTGTTTCTTCAAGAATAAACTTTTCTTCC
>NZ_CALGEO010000062.1:0-3762 GCF_937881865.1 Candidatus Proelusimicrobium excrementi | reverse complement strand
ATCCGGCCAAATACGGAAGTTTGTTAGCCGAGGACACGTAAGATAGACCGAGTAAAAATTAACCAAACTATTGCGCCCGCCGGTACAGCTCCGCAGCCCTGTACGAACTCCTCACTAATGGCCCGCCCATAACCCCCTTAAAACCTATAGAAAGGCAATAAGAAGTCATCTCCTCATACCAAGCCGGTTCGGGATATGACTGCACAGGATAATGCAGAGCACTTGGCGCAAGATACTGGCCTAAGGTTAAAAGTTCAACTCCGCATGAGCGCAAATCTTTAAAGGTTTGTTTGAGCTCGGCGTCGCTTTCCCCCAAGCCAACCATAACGCCGCTTTTTGTTATAAGAGAGGGTTTTATTTCCTTGGCTTTCTTAAGCAAATCAAGGGAACGTTCGTAAGAAGCTCCGGGGCGCACAGCTTTAAAAAGCGAAGGCACAGTTTCTATATTATGGCCCAGAACGTCGCAGCCGCTTTCAATTATCAAAGGCAAGTGCTCAAACTTTCCGCCCAAATCGGAAATAAGCGGCTCCACCAGACAAAGCGGATTTTTTTCTTTTACGGCCTTAACCACATTATGGATATGGCGCGCGCCGCCGTCGGGCAGGTCATCGCGGGTGGGCATGGTAAGCACCAAATATTTTATCCTTTGAGCTTGAACCAACTGCGCCGCGCGGGCGGGTTCGTCCTCGGCGGGAGGCAAGGGCTTTGCCTTGCTGACGGCGCAATATTTGCAGGCGCGCGTACACAAACTGCCGAGTATCATTATAGTGGCTTCCCCGTGGCAGAAGCATTCCCCCCTATTGGGGCAGCGGGCTTCCTGGCAAACGGTGGGAAGCAGTTTCAAATCCAGATTTTCCTGCGTTTTCTTGGCGGCGGAGGTATGGTAAGCCGCTTTATTTTTGGCGACCATATCTTTTAGCCATTTAGGTATCTCTCTCATAATAGTATAATTATAATAAATGCGAAGATTTATTACACTCCTGCTTATATTGTTTTTGGCTTTGCCGCTCAGAGCTTCCAAGGAAGCCATAAAAGAAGCGGCGGATTTGTATTTCAATTTTAAACAGCAGGAAGCTTTGGAAAAATTTATAGAACTTTCCAAAGAAACCGGCGAGAGGGACTCTTTTTTGAACGCGGTTTACATCGCGCTTGAACTTGGCCAAACGAGGCTTGCCGTCGATACCGTCAGCATGGCCTTAAAAAAGTTTCCGCTTGATACGGAAGTGCTGGAATTTGCCGGGGAGGCTTACCTCGCCGCGGGATATTACTTAAACGCCGAAAACGTATTCGCCAGGCTTAACGAAAATAACAATAAAACCGCTTTTTACTATATCAGTTTGGCCCGCGCGCAAATGGGTATGGGTCAGTACGATTTGGCAGAAATAAACCTCAAGCAGGCCGCCGCGGGGGATCAGCACACCGCGCTGGCAAACTTTATGCTTGGCGAGCTTTACTCAAAAAAGAAGCAATACCGCAAAGCCGCGGATCACTACAAGAAAGTTTTTGTTTTTGATTCCCAATTTATAGAAGCAAAAGAACGCTACGGCGACATGATGGTTAAACTTAAACGCTTTAAAGAAGCTTACACCAACTATTCCAGCGTGCAGGCGGCGGATTCCACCGACGATAAAGTTAAAGAATCATTGGAAAAACTTAAAGAATTTGCGCCTAAAGAAGAAGTCAATATTCTAAGCATACCGGAAGTCCCAAAGGCGCACACCATAGTCAGGAAGCCGATATCTTTTTACGGGCCTTTGCCGGAAATACGCGTAGGGCTGGGAGCTAAAATCAACGGTGCGCCGGCCCCGGTGCGGAAAGTGCAATTTTCCACTTCGCACAAATTCCGCGCGGAAAATAAGAACGGTAAAATAATCAAAAAAGGTACGGCCAACAAATTTTGGGCTGTGGAAGTGATAAACGGCAAACCTTACTTGGTAGCCCCGAACGGCAAAAAAACGGCGTTTCAGGGCGAAAGCCTCAAAATAATGCAGGATTCCACGGATGAGGCCGGGCACACCACAATATTAAAAAATATGCTGGTGGCCCACGGCACCACTTGGGCCGGGCGCGAAACAAAAGAATACCGCGGGTACATAGAATTTGTCTATAACAAAAACATAGGCGGTTTTATAATAATCAACCATGTAAATATGGAAGAATATGTTTTTGGCGTAATCGCTTCCGAAATGCCGAGCGTATTCCCCATAGAAGCTTTAAAAGTGCAGGCGGTAATAGCAAGAACTTACGCCATAAAAGCTTTGGGCAAACATAAAAAATGGGGATATGACGTATGCGACACTCAAAACTGCCAGGTATACGGCGGAGTTAAGGCCGAACGCGAACGCACAAACGCCGCGGTTGAAGCGACTATGGGATCGGTAATAACCTACGGCGGAAAACCGATAGAGGCGGTGTTTTCCTCCAACTGCGGAGGATATACGCAGAGCAGTAAAGAGGCGGGCTGGTTCGCTCATCCGTATTTAAAACCCGTATCGGATTATAAAGATTTCAGCGAAGATAACCTTCAGCCGTATCATTTTAAGGAGCTTCTGCAACAGCCTCAGCAGGCTTACAGCAAATATTTTAATAACGTCAGCCCGGCGGCTTTCCGCTGGACAAGATATGTAGACGAATCCCGCCTGAGGACGGTTATCAACCGCAAGAAGAAAATAGGCGAAATAAGGGCGATAGTGCCTTTAAACAGAGGACGCTCGGGCTATGTAAACGGCGTTAAAATTATAGGCGCAAAAGGAAGCCTGACGCTTACAAAAGAACACGAAATTAAAAAATATCTCGCACTAGGGCTTTTAAGAAGCACATATTTTACCGTACAGCCCAATTACGAAAACGGCAAGGTAAAATCCTTCATATTTTACGGCGGCGGCTGGGGCCACGGCGTAGGGCTTTGCCAAACGGGCAGCGGCGGAAGGGCCGAAGCCGGGCAGAATTTTGAGGAAATTTTAAAACATTACTACACCGGCACGGAATTAAAAGACATCCGTAAAAAGTAATCCCCCATAAAATTTTACCGTATAGTTATTTGCGGCATACTTCTTGTAGATCAGGCTTTGCCTGACGTTAAAAAGGTGTTTTCATTTTCGTCAGGTAGAACCTGACCTACATTTAAATATAGCATAGCCACTCACAACCCACTAATAAAAACTCAGCGAAAATAAATAAGATAATTGTTGTTTGTAGGTCAGGCTCCGCCTGACGTTAAAGAGGTCTTTTCCTTTGTCAGGTAAAACATGACCTACATGGATACATGGTTTCTAAGCATGACGACTGAAGAGAAAAAAGGGAAGCATTCGGGCAGCAATGACCTGCATTTAACAATATATTCTTTACAACCGTTAAATGAAAAACGGGCGGGATTTTAAAAATCCCGCCCGTATATTTTTAAAACAACTTTTTAGCTGGGGCAAGCCGGTGCGCTGGGGCTTGTGGAGCAAGAGCTCCAAGAGGACCAGCTTCCGTTCCAGCAGAACTGCCTTACTTTGTAGTTGGAACCGGAGCAAGCCGTACCTGTGGAGCTTGTATCCCTTTGCGTGGTTCCTATCGAGCAAGAGCAAGTGGAGCAACCCGACCAAGAACCATAAGTAGTGCCACCGGGTTTTACAGTATTAGTCCTAGTCGCCGTACCGCATTTATTTGAGGCGACTTTATCTTTACACTTGCCGCTTTCCGAGGACGTATAGTAACAGTTGCCAGTATTGGACCAGCTGACGGTACCAGATGCATACGTAGTCTTTGTAGCAGTAC
>NZ_CALGEO010000061.1:0-7141 GCF_937881865.1 Candidatus Proelusimicrobium excrementi | reverse complement strand
CCCCCCGCCGATAATACCCGTGTAGTGCGGCCCGATCCTGCCCTTGCCAGGCCCCCGTATTTTGATAATCCCGCTTGGCAGGAAGCCACTAAAATAAGCCATGAACTGCTTTTCGGACGCAATTCCGCCTCGGACGGAAGGGAAGACCCGGGGGTGGCATCCCAAGCCGCGCCTTCCGAGTATGAACAATTCTTGGCAGAATATACCAAAACCGTCAATTCTCAGGCGGCTGCGATTAAGAAGGAAAACGAAACTTTTAAAAAACAAACGCTGCTCAAAATAAACATGGAGGCGGAAAAATACGCTTTAAGCGGCGAGTATCCGCAGGAAGATATATCCGCTTGGAAAGAGTCCGAAACCGCAAATCTTAATTCTTGGTTTGAAAACGCGCAGAGCGAAGCTGAAAGGCTGAGAAAAGCGGAGCTTGCAAAATCCAGAACGGCTTTTGCGCAATATCAGGCCGAGGTCGCCGCCGCAATTGACGCGGAAGACCGGGAAATATTTAAAAACGTGCAAAGCAAAGTGCGCGCTTTGTTTGGGATTTACAAAAAGAATCCCAGGCCGGAAATAGGCTATATTTTGTTGGATACGGTTCCTCTGTTCATTCCCATGAATTATAACGGGGAAGACTTGTTAAACGACGAGGAAAAAAATGTAATGCGTTCCTTGGCTTTAAACCAGCTGCATAAGCCTATTTCGCTGCAAACGCAAAATATAAACGCATATATTTCCGCCATGACCGTTATTGCGAATCTTTCAAGGCCGGGCGACGGCGGCGGAGCCGCAATTAAAGAGGCCGTTTATTCCTGCGAGGAAAACCCCCTCTTTTTTCCCCATATCTTAATTACGGCGGTATCGGCTTTGCTGGCCTCGAAAGATTATGTTACCATAGGCGATATCTTAAGATATTTCACAAATAAAGAAAAAGCTGTGGAAACGCCTGATTTGCTGAGCATTGCCGCTTGGGTGGAAAATATCCAAATGATGAACGGCAAGTATTTGAACGGGGCTTCTTCAATAGCGCAATACCAACTTGAAGACGGTACCATAGCCAACGCTTTTACCGACATAGCCTTAATGCTTTCCGAAGACGGCGGCCAAGAAGCTTTGAACTTGCTGAAAACTTACGGCGCAGATCAATGCGCCATGACTTTGGATTTCAATTTTAAAGATACTTTCAGTCCGCGCTGCGGCGGAATTAAGCCTTTTGTCGCCGGGGCTTTAATCGGCGGTAAAGCGGGCGCGGAAAATTACAGAGGCCCACTGCGCGAAATCAGAGCGGGCGAGCAGGAGTTTACTTCCGGCGGCAGCGTAATAACGGTAACCGCGGATCAAGCCGCAAGAAACAAAGCGGGGATATCTTCAAACATCAAAAGATTTAAAGATAATGCGGCGGCCTCGGGTTTATCGGCCAATGCTTATATAGCACTAAATCTTATTAATGAGGGCTTGGGCGACATTACCGTAAAACAGGAATCTTTTATAGACTCGGCTTTGCTTAAACAGTACAGAAATGAAATAAAAAACAATATGCTCGGCAAATACGCCGTCGTAGACGACGCCAGACGCGCCGCTAAAGAAAGCAGCCTTAATTTTTATAAGTACGCTAAGATAGGCGGCAATGTTCTTGATATCGGTATTTTGGTTTGGTGCGCTTGGGATTTGGCGAAATTGGGCAAAGGCGTATATTCTTTGGGCAGAGGCGCGTATTCCGCGTTTAAACTTTCCAGAATAGGCGCGCCGGCCCAGCGTATGGCTTATATAACCCGCCATTTGCCTCATTTGAAGAAGTACGCTTCCGCCGGTTCTTCCATGACTAAATTTATGACTCGCGTCAAGAACGGAATGGAACCGATAGTCCTTTCCCAAAGGGCTTTATACACTTCCGCGCCTTTGCCTAAGATAGCCGGTGCGGGGCTTGAGGGCACTACCGTAGCCAAAACTTTGGCGACGGCGACTTTTGACGCCGCAAAAGGCGGATATACGATAAACGCCGTGGAAGCCTACAGGGCTTCCGCCGGAAATCCCGGCAGAGTTACGGATATATTAAATACCAGAAAGGCTTTAGACGCCGCCGCGGCTTCCGCGCAGGAAAATTACGCCGCCAGAGGCTTCCTTGACAAATACAGATCTTACAGAGGATATCTTTCCGCCTCGACCAAAGAAGCTTTCGCAACTGCCGGGATTGATTCTTATTCTCTTGGCGCGGGCATTGATTTTGCCAATACTATGAGACTCCCCCGCGGCTTTAAGCCGGCTTCTCTTCCGGGCGGAGCGACGGGCGGCGTGGAATATTTGGCTAGGCCTTTGGGCACTTCCGCCACTCCCGGTTCTTTGGAACTTTATCACAGAAGTTCAGTAGGCGCGCCCGCCGAACCTTTGCCGGTAAATATTACGATTGAAAGCAAAATACCGACTATTAAATCCAATGACGTTACAAACGTGCTGTTGACGGGCCAGGACGAAATCCGCCTTTCAATGGCTTCCGAAAGAAAGTTGATAGACCCGTCCTATTTCAAAATAGGCATTGACGACGCCAGCTTTATGGGTTTGGCCAGAATGTCGCGCGAAGGCTCAACCCCTTTAAATATTAAATTTATGGGCGAGCCCGCCGGTTTTTGGGGCAGGACTTCAAATTGGTTTTCCAACACTTTCCGCGGCAAAAAGGGCCTTTTCCCCGGAACCGGCAGCGTTTTGGTGGAAGAAGGCGGTTTCCTGCGCCCCACTTCCATAAAACTTTCAACCCCCAAACGCTTTGACGGAATGCAAATGGTGGTGAGGGAGAATAATACCCTTTCTCTGCTCGGCAGGAACTCCGCCGGCATTATGACGGATTTTTCCGTTCCTTATACTTTGGCTCTGCCCAAAGGCCAGCTGAACAATTTTGTAAAATACGCTTCACAGGGCAGTTTCAACAATCCGTTTAATCTTTCCCTTACCGGGGCCAAGAACAAACTTAACACCCTGTTTGCGGTGCAGTTCCTCTCCCTCAGCGCGGCTTCCACCAGCTTGGTCGGCCCGTTAAGGCAGAATTACCCCGATATTTCTAATACGGACGTGGCTTTGATTTCAATAGTGCTGCCGTATGCCTCAAGCTTCCTTTCCCCCTTCTGGGCCCCGTTCGTAAAGAGATACGGTTCGGCCAATATGGTGAAAACAAGCCTTGGCTTGGCCGGCGCGTCGCTTACCATACCGATGCTTTCCGGCTTTAACGGCTTCGGCGACGTTAACGCCATGAACCCTAACAAGCCTTCTATTACGCCGCTTTTAATCAGCGGAACTTTAATAGGATTGTCTTCTTCCATAACGAGGGCTTCTTTTAACCCTCTTATGGATAAAATGGGCGGCGGCGTAGGCCTGCTTAAAGGCATGGCTTTTAAGAATTTAAGCTCATTTGCCATGCTCGCGCCGACTTTGGGCGCATCCTTATGGGATATGGCGTCCCCAAGATATTATACCGATGAGGCCGGCAATTATCTGCTTAACGACAAAGGCGATAAAATTTTGCATTCGCATACGGATTTTTCATTGTACAATCCTTTCCTTTTGGCTATAACCGCGGGCGTTTTCTATAAGTTCCAAACGGCGCGTATGCCTACCCACATAGGTAAGGTGGAAGGTTATACGATGTCCTCCTTCGCCAAAGGGCTTGGCGGGAGCGGTGCCTTTGCAAACGGCTTTAACAGGGTTTACAGGCCGGTGGCCGGCACTTTGGCCGAAACTTGGAACGCCACTAAAGTGCTTGGCCATAAAGCCGTATGGCCGGTGGCTTTGGCCTCTACGGCGGCTTTGGGCGTGGAGTCTTCGCTGCTGTACAATTACAGTCAGGCTGAATCCAATAAATATACGGGGCATTATATTGAGAACGCCGCGGTAAAACCCGTGGTCGCGACCTTGGCCCTTACCATACCGCCCTTCCTTACAAGGCTTAAATCCAAGCCGATATTGAAACTGTTCGGAGGCGACGGCAACCCCGAAACTTATAAGAGGCTTATCGGCGCTTCCCTGATAAGCGCGGGCGCAGGTACCGCTTTATTGGCCACGGAAGATAATTTGGCGACGTTTATACCCGGCATGGCTTTGGTGGGCATAGGCTTTTCAAATACCACCAACGGACTTTTGAAGATAGGCGAATACAACCTTAAAGCCGCAAAAGCCACGCAGAGTATGATTACCGGCTACAAAGTGGCTTACCCCGGCGTTCATATCGGTATGGCCATATTCCCCAAACTTTACAGCGGTGCGGCGGACGCTCAGCTTCAGTCTGATCCAAACCTCAGCAAAAACGAGGCCTTGCAGAATAATATTTGGATACCGGCCCTAACTTTGGGCGGTTCGGCCTTATTCTACGCAAAAGGCACGAACCTGCTGCACTTTAACCCCTCTTTCAAAGTGCCTGCGGGCCTTGCCGGACTTACCAGGTTTACGGTCGGCACTCCTTCCGCGATGTTTGATAATTGGCGTTCAAACGGTTTGTTCTCGCCCGCTTACGGCGGCGCGCCGGGATTGACGCCATCCGTGAACTTGATGAAAACGCAGAACTTGGACGATGTTCTGACGGAAGAGCCGGAGCCGGCGTCTTCGGAAGAAGAATAAATATATGTATTTCCTTATAAAAATATCCCCCTCTTTTATGCGGGGGATATTTTTTAAATGTTTCCGGGATGTTTTGCGGGAGTTCCGCTTTGCACGTGCAGAGAATAGGACTTTAGACCTAAAACCGTTTGGGCCCAAATTCTCTTGTGTTAAAAACTTGTTGCTGATATAATACTAGTAAGGAGTATAAATTTTTATTATATTTTTCGTTATAAAAATGGTGATGAACATTATGAAAAAAAATATTTGCAATCTCGGTGTGAAGTCTTTGTCTTTAATACTTTCCGGCGTTCTGATTTTCCAGAGCGGCTCTCCGGCTTTTGCTTCGGCTTCTGCGGGCGCATCTTCGGGAAATGCCGCGGAATTTAGTTCTTCCGCGCCTGATATTGACGCCAAACTGGATAATGCTTATCTCACCAGCAATATTTCCTCTGACCAATATGAAGAAGTTTTAAGAAAAAATGTTCAAAGACAAAAAGATATAATAAAACCTTTAGCTAGGCAGATATCCTCTTTAAGGACCGAGGCCAACTCCAAATATCCCGGCAAGGCCATGCAGGCCAATATGTATGTCGGTATTAAAGGCGTAAACGCGGTAGGCAAACTCACCTACGAACTTAAGAGCTTCTTGGCTTTCTTTTATGCGAAACGTTCACCCATGCCTTTTAAAGAATTTAAAAAAGCTTATGACGAACATATCAAAAAAGAAGCAGCCGCTTACGCAAAAGAAAATAATTACTCCGTCAACGAACTTGTCTCTTTGTTGAAAGAGCAATTCCCCGCCAAGCAGATGTACGGCGAATATAAAACCATAGCCCAAAAAGAACTTAACTGGTATAAAGCCAATGAAGGGAAAGTTAACGAATCGGCCTATCAGGTTTTAAGGGAATATGTAAAGGCTTACGGCGTTAATATGGATTTTGAAGCTTTAGCTCTTTTAAGCAATTTGAAGTTAAACGGAAAAGAGGTCATTAACGAAGCGGAAAAACAAGCCATTCACAATTACGCGGTAAACCGCATCAACAATTTAAATTTAGATAAAGTATTTGATGTTTCCATATTAAGTTCTTCCAAAACCAAAAACCAACAAAGCAAAACAGCCGCAAGAGTTTTACAAGACAATATAAATATGATAATGATAGGCGGAATTACGGCCCCCGTCTATCCTTCCGCTTATGTAAACGCGGTGGTAGGCTTGGTTAAGAAAAGCACCGAAACAGCGGCTTTCCCTTATATGCTGCAAGCGGGTGTAGGTTCCCTCCTCGGCGCTAAACAGTATTCGGCGGTAGACAATCTTTTGGCTCATTACACGGCACTTGAAGGCGCGGGCGACAGCGCGTGGGAAATGTTCTCCGTGGAATACGGCGTAAATGCGATTAACAATACCCAAGGGCAATATTTGCGCGGTAAAGCTTCAAAAGGTGCGCAGTATGCAAGCGCGAGCAATGTTACTTATTACAACGCTTTTATGGACGTAGCCAAACTTTTGGGAGAGGAAGGTTCCCCCCGCAGTTTGGCTTTGTTAAAAAAATACAGCTTTGACAATGAAGCACCGATTATGCCTTTCCTGGCCGGCGCGCTTTTGACCGGCAAAGTAAGCCCCGCCGAAAGCAAAAACTCAAGAGAATCCGGCCTTTCCGCCGCGGCTTTAATGGCTTTGAAAGTTGTAGATATGAATATGGCGGACTTATCTGACGCGCAGGAAGGCAGCCTTGATACGGAGTTAATCAATAAATATCCTTCTATAAAGGGTAAAATCGGCGAATATGCCGTATACGGCGCGGATAAAATGCAGGCAAAACGCTCCCGCCGCGTAAATTTGGGATATTTCCAAAGATTGGGCTGTGCGGTAGACATCGCCTTTATGGTTTGGGCGACTTTTGACTTGTTAAAACTTGCCCGCAGCGCTTATTCTTTGGGAAGGGCCACTTTTATGGTTATCCAGCTTTCCAAAATTTCCAATCCTGCGTTAAGAACCAGCAAAATTATCTCGCAGGCTTCAAAGATTAAACCTTATGTCGCCGCAAGAACTGCTTTAAGATCTTTTTCCGGCAGGATGAAAGGCGCCATGGCAAGCGTTGTCTTGGGGCAAAGACATTTATATACCGCTGAAGCTCTGCCCGCTATCAAAGGTGCCGGCGCGGCAAATACGACTACGGCGAAAGTTTTGGGCACCGTAACTTATGACGCTGCCCAGGGCGGCCTTGTGGTTGACAGAACCGCCGCTTTGGCGGCAACCGCCGGTGAATCCGGCAGAGTAAGCGAGATTTTAAACGTAGAAAGAACCCTCGCCGTCGCTAATGAAAATGCAAGAAGTTCCTATTTGAGCAGAGGATTCTTTAATAAATTCCGCAGCTACGAATCATATCTTTCCTCCGCGACGCAGAATGCTTTCCGCAACGGGAAATATTCCGGATATTCTTTGGAAGCGGGGCTTAACTTCGGTTATGATTTGAAAAACTTTAAACTTGCGGCTCCTAATGCTGCGGCTTCAACCGCCGCCGGTTCTTCTTTCAACTGGCTTGCAAGGCCTTTAAGCGCGGCC
>NZ_CALGEO010000060.1:0-7894 GCF_937881865.1 Candidatus Proelusimicrobium excrementi | reverse complement strand
CGTCATACCCGTAACCAAAATTATGCCGCGGTGATTATCGGCTATTTTTTTAAGCGTTTCGCCCGGCAGATTAAGCTGCTCGAAAGAAGGGATTTTCAAAGGTATATGACGTATGGCCATACACATTTTCCCGGACTGTCTGAACACGTTGAACCTGAAGCGCCCGTATTCTTTGGCGTCAAGAGCGAAGTCCACGCTCAAGTTCTGTTCAAACATTTTCTTTTCGCGTTCGCCCATAATGGCCGCCGCGATTTTTTTTACGTCGTCGTTGGTAAGAAAGCAATCTTCAATTTCCCTTATCTTCGTGTTTATGCGAACATAAGCGTTTGAGTTTCCCCTTATATGAAGACCGCTGGCTTTATTGTCAACTACCGTTTTAAGCAGTGTGGTAAGACCTATGGCCATATTACTTTCCCTCCCTCCTGCGCCTTATAAACGCAGGGATAAGCATAAAATCTGATCTGGAATCAAAAGCGTCGGAACTGCGCGGAGTGCGGTTGGCCGGACGCGGAGAAATATGCTGCAAAGGTATGTGGCGGCTTGTTTCGTGCGGAGCGTCGGCCGCGCCGGTAAGGGAAGACCTTACCGTACTTAACCTGGGCGCGCCTTCCCTGGCGAAACCCGTCGCTATAACCGTAACGCTGAAAGTCCCTTCCGGCAGGTTTTTATCGTACATATGCCCGAACATAACTTTGGATTCGTTGCTGGCGTACTGGCGGATTATATTCATAACGTCGCCTTGTTCCGTCATGGTAATATCGTCCGGCGCGCTGAAAAAGACTATAAAGCCTTTTGCGCCGGTAATATCGGCGTTTTCCAGCAAAGGCGAAGTCAAAGCCTGACGCGCGGCTTCCAAATGGCGTTTGGGGCCTTTCGCCTGCCCCATGCCTATAAGAGAACGCCCCGATTTAAGCATAACGGTTTTAAGGTCGTTATAGTCAATGTTCATCTCGCCGGGCCTTAAAATGACTTCCGATATTCCTTTAACGGCCTGAAGCAGAACTTCATCCACCATTTTAAAGGCTTCTTTGGTGGTGGTTTTGGAATCTATATTTTCAAAGAGTCTTTCATTAGGGACAATTATCATGGAGTCAACATATTGCTGAAGTTCCTTAATGCCTTTATCGGCCTGATCGGCGCGGATATATCCCTCAAAATTAAAAGGCCTGGTTACAACCCCGACGACCAAAATATTGTCCCCGTAAGTTTCTTTGGCTACGCGGGCAAGCTCCGGCGCGACACCCGTACCCGTGCCGCCGCCCATGCCGGCCGTAATAAAAAGCAAATCCGTATCGCTGACGACGTTGCGCAGCTGTTCTATGGATTCTTCGGCCGCTTTTTTGCCGCGTTTCGGGTCCCCACCGACGCCGAGGCCTTTTGTAACTTTCTCGCCGACTTGCACCAAATACGGCGCTTTGTTGCGTCTTAAGTCCTGCGCGTCGGTATTAATAGCCACAAAATCGACATTGTCTATACCGGCGTCCATCATGTGGTTTATGGCGTTTCCGCCGCCGCCGCCGACGCCTACGCATTTTATCTTGGCAAGCTTGCCTTCAAACTGCTCGGCCGAAGAAAACAAAGAATCTAAAGAAGTGTCGCTCATAAATTAACCGCCAAAAATGTTTGAATTTTTGAGCATGTTGAAAAATTTTAATATGGGAGATCTGCTGGCAAGATCGCCGCCATGCTCTTCGGCAATCATCTCCCTGCGCGCCGCGTAGGCCGCCAAGGATAAAGCGGTCGTATACATAGGGTCAAAATATTTTTCTTCCGCGTCGATTATATCGCGCTGAACCGTCGCTTTGTGGGCTTCTTTAAGGCCCAAAGTCTGGCAGCATTGCGCTTCAATGCCCGGCATTAAAGAACCGCCGCCGGTAAGTACGGCGTAGCCTTCTTTAAGGAAATCGCCGAAACCGGCTTTTTCTATGCTTTCGCGTATAGTTTCAAAAAGTTCCTCGGCGCGCGGCTGGATGATATCAAGCAAATAGCTTTTTTTGATTTCGGAAGAGTTCTTTCCGTCCATTGAAGGCACTTCTATTGTGGTTTCTTCCTCCAAATAAGCCGGATAAGCAACGCCGTAGCGTTCTTTTATTTCCGTCGCGCTGGCTTTCGGCGTATGCAGGGCGTTGATTATATCCCTGGTGAAAACGTCGCAGCCGAAAGGGAAATCCTTTGCAAAAATCAAAGCGCCTTCCGCCCAAATGCCGACGGAAATCGTTTCCCCGCCCAAATCGATTATAAGGCAATAGCTTTCCTTTTCCTCCGGGGAAAGGACGCATTCCGCCAAACACACCAAGCCGTAAAACTTGCCGTCGACCCTAAAGCCGGGGCGCATAATGGCTTTCATAAGGTTATTCACGCAGGAACTTAAACCCGTGGTGATGTGAACGTCCACCTCCAGTAAGGAACCGTCCATGCCTTCCGGGTTGGTTATGCCGCCTTTGCGGTCTATTGAAAACCCTTGCGGAACAACGCTGATAATCTCGTTGTCAATCTTTATGGGAACGGAACGCGCGTTTGAAATAGCCTGCTCTATATCTTCGGAGGTAATTTCCTTGTTCGCGCGCGAGATGTTATAAGTCCCGTGATTGGTAAAAGATTCCAAATGGTCGCCGCGCAAAGCGACGTACAAAGCGTTTATATCCTGTTCGGCCTTTTCTTCAATGTAATTTATCGCTTCCGTTATGGAGGAGGAAGCTTCCCTTATATCGCTGACCATGCCCTTTTTAAGGCCGCGGCACGGCACGCTTTTGCCGGCCACAACCCTGAGGGAATTGGTTTCAGCGTCATAAGCGGCGGCCACAGCCGTAACTTTGCCGCTGCCTATATCGAGTGCTGCTATTAAATTCGTCTTCGCCATATTAACTGTACACCTTCACGTAGTGGATTTAAGATAGATTTTCCCGTCGTCAAAATAATTGAAATTTATATCATAAGGTTCTTTGAACCCGCGTCTTTCGGCTTCCGCCAAAACGCTTTTAAGCCGCCCGAGTTTCTTCGGGCCGTCCTTAATGCCCCCCATATCCGCAAAACCGCTTTTGAGTTTGAGATTAAAGGAAGAATCTTCCAAATCAACTGAGGCTTCCTTAATATCCAAAGACGCGGAGGCTTTAAGGGCTTTTATTAATTCTACAAATTCTTTAGGCAAAAGTTCAGCTTTTATTTGTCCGCGCAGGGAAACTTCAAAAAGCGGCGGATTTATGGGCGTTTTATCGTCATTAAACACAAGTCCGCCTTCCTCAATCAAGTATGTTTTGGACGGCGTTTTAAGCCGCGCGAAAGGCGTATGCTTTTTTATCTTTATATTAAGGCTCCCGTTAAAGAAATTGCGCCACACGCTGACAGATTTTAATTCTTTAAGATTACGGCCGAGTATTCTTTCAAGCCCGGCGGCGTCCGCGTGGGTTACGGCGTCGCCCTCGTTAAAGGAAATATATTTTTCGACTTCATAAATAACGTCGCCTTCCTCCCCGGAAATATTAATTTTCTTAACATGCCATTCCAGCCAAGAGGGACGCGCATCGGCGTTAAAAATCAGGCCGGCCGCTTTTTTAAGCGCAAAAAACGCCCCAACAAGCAGAACTATCGAAACTAAAATTATAATGAATTTCCTCAGCCTTAGAGCTTTTTGACGTTTGCTTCTGATAGGCGTGAACCGTTTTCTTGCATTTTTATTTACTGTGTACATCTTCACACCCGCTGCGGCTGTTTGAGGATTCCGCGAAAAGATAAATGGGCGGAAAGGGATTTGAACCCTTAAGTCCTTTCGGACATACGGTCCTGAGCCGTACGCGTCTGCCAATTCCGCCACCCGCCCATCTTTATGTATTTTATTATATTTGGCGTTTTTTTACAATTAAATTAATCGAATATCAACTGACGCGCAAATTTGCTAAAATCATTTTTATGGCAAGGAAAAAAGGCGTTGAAACGATAGCGACCAACCGCAAAGCTTTCCACGAGTATTTTATACTTGAAAGTTTTGAGGCCGGTTTGGAACTTTTAGGCTCTGAAATTAAGTCCTTAAGGCTTAAGGACTGCAGCCTTGAGGCTTCTTTCGTCAAATTGGAAAACAATCAGGCATATATTTTTAATATGCACATAAAGCCTTATTCCTTTAACACTCACACCGCGGTAGACCCCACCAGAACAAGAAGACTGCTTTTGCACAGGAAAGAAATCAACAAGCTTACCGCCGCCAAAGAAATAAAAGGCCAAACCGTGATTCCGCTGGAGCTTTACCTTAAAAACGGCTGGGCAAAACTGAAAATAGCTTTGGCCAAAGGCAAAAAGCTTTACGATAAACGCGAAACATTGAAAAAGAAAGATTTATCCAGAGAAATGGAACGCGGATTCAGAAACAAATTTAGAGTTTGATTTTGCAAAACTTTGCTTAACGGCAAGTTCCCGGGCAAATGTTTATTCAAGCCCAGTCGCCGGCATTATATTTAAAGGACTGCGTCTTTAACCGGCGCAGTCCTTTTCAGCCTTTACCACTTGTATGATTACGGTTAGTTTAAGGAAAGGCAGCAGTTTATTTAAACTGCCTGAGTTGAAACCGCCCCCTATATTATCTTTTAAACTTCCATGATCTACAACACGACAAAAAAGAAGTATTACAATAAAAACAAATGGATAGATAAAATTGTAGGGCAGGCGCCGCCTGACGTTAATAAGAAGGTTCTCTGTCGGGCAAAGTCTGACTGCATTGAATGGATATTAGAGAATGAAATAGACGTGGAATTTCAGCGTGAGATAATGTAACCGGCGTGGGCTTACGGATTTGGACCTGATTTATATTTTTGAGGAAGGAGGTATACTAAGAGTGATGCCGCCAAAGGCGGCGCAGTATCCGACTGACGAAAAAACACAAAGGCGGCCAATACGGAACTACCCTCCAGGATAACCCCATAAAAGCCGCCTAAACATTGTAAATCAAAATTTACGGAATCGCGTCCATTACCTTTTTAAGGGCTTCTTCGCTCTTCCCGCGCACTTCTACCGTTTTTTCTTTGCCTTTATTGCCTTTAATGATGTTTATGTCTTCTTCAGTGACGGAAAAGAAATCGGCCATAAAATATTTAAGGATGTCGTTGGCTTCGCTGTCTAATTTTTTGGTTTTCACTTTAACGCGCAAAACGCTGCCTATCCTGCTTACGACTTCATTATCCCCCGCAGTGGAAATAACACGCACTTTTATTATCATGCTTTCCTCCTTCCAAATCTATTTAAAAACAGCACTGCCTATCCTGGGCAAATTCGATCCCTCGGCGACTGCTACTTTATAATCCCCGCTCATGCCTAAAGAAAGGCTGTCTTCCGGCTTAAAATAAACGTCAAAAATCTTTTTGGCCTTTTTAAAACAGCTTCTAAGCAGTTCTTCGTCATCAGTATCCGGGGCTATGGCCATGAGCCCCTTAAGGGCAATATGTTTAAAATCTTTTCTGAGCGTTTCTATAAACGGCCCGGCCTTTTCCGGAGATATCCCGCCCTGCGTTTCCCTATCCGTCAGTTTTATTTGCACGAAGCAATCAACTATGCGGCCCAATTGGGCGGCGTGCCTTTCAACGGCCTGCGCCAAATGCAGAGAATCCAAAGAACATATACAATCAAAATTTTCAACGACTTTAGCCGCTTTATTTGTTTGCAAACGGCCTATAAAAAATTTTTTTACTTTATAATCTTTAAGAAGCGGAGAGCGCCATTTTTCCAAACTTTCCTTAAGTCTTGATTCGGCCACCAAATTAACGCCGCCTTTAAGCAAATCCGCTATTTGTTCCGCGGAAGCGTATTTGGTTACCGCAAGCAGCCGCACCGCGTCGGGGTTTCGGCCTTGTTCCGAGGCTATGGCGCGAACCTCTTTAAGAATACGCGAATAATTGTTAAAATAGCCGAAATTTTGGCCCATATCAAATATGCCTCTTGACTATTTTATCAAAATTTTGTGAAATTGGCAAAATTTTGAACTTTATCAACCCCCTCTTTCTTACAAAATAGTAAAATATTTATATGACGGAAAAGACGAAAAGCCTTGTAATCATAGCCGCGGCCAACGGCCTTATAGCTTTTGGCTACGCTTTAAGCATACCCTTTTTAACCATATATCTTACCACTCAAAAGCATGTGGAACCCGGCCTTATCGGCATAATGCTGGCGGCGGCCATGCTGACTACGGCGGCGGCAAGCGCGATAAGCGGGGAAGTTTCCGATAACTTCGGGCGCAAGAAGGTTATGGTGGTTTCTTTGTTTTTAAGGTCGCTTTCCATGCTGGCCATAGCCGCTTCAATATTTTTTGACGCGCACTACGCCGTAACAATGCTGTTCCACTTCGCCGGCAGTTTTTTGGGGGCTTTCTTCCGCCCCGCCTCCAACGCCTGGATAGCGGACAACACCAATAACGCCGAGCGCGTAAAAGCTTTCGGTTATATAAGAATCGGCATAAACCTCGGCTGGACCTGCGGCCCGGCCATGGGCGGTTTTTTGGCCAATATATCTTATTCGCTCGGCTTTTTTATGACGGCGGCAACATTCTTTATATCCATGCTTTACCTAAACATTTACATTAAAGACGCGCTTAAAAAAACCTTGCGCCGCAAAAGCCATTTCATAAAAATGTTTGGGGAACTTAAAGACGCGAATCTTTCCCGTTTATGCTTTTATAATTTTTTAATTTCCATAGTTTCCGCCCAATTGGTTGTAGGGCTTTCTTTGCACGCCGTAAAATGTTTGGGGCTTACGGAAAACGGCGTAGGGATGTTGTTTTCGATACAGGGAATGTCCGTGGTACTTTTGCAATATCAGGCTTCAAAATTAATATCCAAAATGCGCCTTACCGCCGCTTTGGCTTTGGGATGTTTTTTATATGCATTAGGCTACGGTTCGGTAGGTTTCGCCGTCGGTTTTTATACTCTTATTATCGGTATGGTTTTAGCCGCTTTGGGCGAAATGCTGGTTCTGCCGGCGGGCCATTCTTTAGCCTCTAATATCGCGCCGGATAATAAAAGAGGACGCTTTTTGGGCCTTTATGTTCTTTCCAATCAAGCGGGTGTTTCCATGGGGATATTCTTAGCCGGTATAATGATGCAAAAATTAAGCCCGGTTTATCCCCCACTACCATGGCTGATAATAAGCGCGATAGCCTGCACCGCGGGAACGGCGTTTTTCACTCTGAAACGCTGGGTAACTACCGAACAAGACGGCCTTAAACCAAGGCGGGCCATGCCGATTACCAAACCTATGGCAAGATAAACTTTCTTCTTTTAACTTATGCGTGTTAAAATTAAAAACCCCGCTTTAGCCTAAGCCAAAGCGGGGCGGTTAGTTGAGAGCCGGGTTTTATCCCGGTAAATCTTATTTCCCTATAAGCATTGGCTTTGCGTTCCGGTATAACCCGACGATGGGGAAGAGGAACCTTTTTCCTGGCAAGCGCAATAATACTCGTATGATCCGTTTTCTCCAAGGCAGCCCGTTCCCACTTTTTGGTTCAAATATTTGTTATACATATTGGAAACAGGGGTGTGTCCGCTGCAGCAGCAATGAGCTTCACAAGTAATTGTAGACTGGGTTACATTTTGATAAGTATTTATTATTCTAAAAATTTCATCGCGATTTTCACAGGCGCAAGAACTCCAAGCCGTACCGTCAGCGTTGCAAGTCCTCCTCTGATAACAATTCGTAGGGCATGGCTCCACTTCGCCGGGAGTGCAAACCTGTTCCTCACAAGTTCCCCAAGCCCCTTCAACCCATTCTCCCGTAGAAGTATTACAGGTTACACTTCTTGTTTGAGTGCCGTTGGTGCCGCAAGAGCGGCTTGTTATCGGTTTTGTTGAAATGTCACAAGTTTTGGGGCAGCAATTTATTATCTAACAGAGTTTAACTTCGCGAAAGCAAACAG